>JAPYTY010000182.1 GCA_029942065.1 Acidobacteriota bacterium
GTGCCCCCCAGGACCTCTCGACGATTGAGTTTTTTCTCCATAAGACAGACCTCAGATCTACATGTGTAAGAAACTCAGGCTGGAATTCACAAAATTTAGCCTAGGCTAAATTTTGTATTAGTCGCAACAAGAAGTCAAGCCCTTGAAATGTGCAGGGAGGTACAAACGTGCACCCTTCGGTCCGTCAGAGAGGTTGCCTAGTGCTCCCTCTCGAGGATTTTTAGAATGGCTAGGAGGTCCTTTTGAATCGCGGAGAGAGACTTGGCCTGGTCCGCACCAATGCCCTGTTGAAACAATGGCAGATCCGAGCTGTCGTCTTCGAGCAGCTTTTTATTGGCTCCGGCTATGGTATAGCCTTCTTTATAGAGAAGCTGTTTGATTTTCTGGATCAACTGCAGATCCTTCTCCCGGTAGATCCGCTGTCCAGCTCTGTTTTTGGTAGGAGAGAGAACTCTGAATTCCGATTCCCAGTAACGCAAGACATGAGGCTCGATCCCGCAGGTCTTGCAAACCTCTCCGATTTTGTAGAAAAGCTTTTTGCCAATGACCGCCATTGTGAAACGAACTAAAAATCCAGGAGACGTGAAGGTCGGAAGGTCACGTATTTACTCGGCGTCAGTTTGATCCGATCGCCTGTCTGAGGATTTCTGCCCAGTCTTCCTTTACGTTGAATGACATTGAGGGATCCAAAGCCGGACATCTTCACGTTCCCCCCCTGTATCAGGGTCTCCTTCATCTGTAAAAGAATGAACTCCAGGAGTTCCATGGCTTCCCCGTAAGAAACTCCCCCATGTCTCTCGTAAACAACTTGGGCCAGGTCTGCTTTTATCAAAGTCGATCCTACTTGTATTGCCTGTTCGATGCGGCAGAGAGTTTATGCATAATCCGGGCCTAACTGCTCCATCATAATCAGCCGCAGAAAAGGTGTCAAGATGAAGAAAAAATGACCGGCTGACCGGCTGACCAGCTGACCCAAACGCAGCCTGAGTCAGGATTTTTTCCGGCTCGCACGCTGTAAAAGACGAACCGGAGTGGCGAAAAACCCGTACTTTTCACGAAGTCGATTCACCAGAAACCGCTGGGTGGAAAAATGAAGCTTCCGGGAAGTTCGTGTGAAACAAACAAAAGTCGGAGGTGCCACCTTGACCTGAGCCATGTACTTGACGGGAAACCCTGTTTTTCTGCCAGTGGGCAATTTGGGCTTTGCTTCCAGGGCCAGGAACTTGTTGAGCTCAGCCGTTGGAAACCGCATGAGACGGGCTTTGTAGGCATCCTGAACCAATTCCAGAATCTTGGTCACCCGCTGTCCGGTTTTGGCGGAGACAAAAATCATGGGTGCGTATTCGAGAAACTCCATCAACAAGCGAAAATCCTTTTCCAGGCGTATGGCGGTGTGGGTATCGCGAGCGATCAGATCCCATTTATTGACGACGATAATTATCGACTTCCCCGCTTCGTGTGCATACCCCCCGATGGTGGCATCCAGCTTGGTGGCTCCTTCGGTGGCATCAATCAACAGGAGGACAACATCGGCCCTCTCCAGACTTTTTCGGGCCATCACGACACACAACTTTTCCATCTCCTCGGTGGTCTTCCCCTTGCGGCGAATCCCAGCCGTATCGATCAGCCGATAGGATTGGCCGTCCAACCGCAACAGGGAATCCACCGGGTCGCGAGTGGTGCCTGGAAGGTCCGTGACGATGACCCTCTCCTGCCCCAGAAAACGGTTCAGGAGTGAGGATTTCCCCACGTTGGGACGTCCCACGATGGTAACCCTGATTTCATTCCGGCCTCCGGTCTCTTCCACGCCCCCAATCTCATCCGACTCCGGAATCCCTCCCAGTATCTTCTCTTTCAGAAATGAAATACCAAGGTTGTGCTCCGCGGAAATGGGATAAAGCGTTTCCACTCCAAAGGCGTAAAACGGCGCCGTTTCCAACTCTACCTGGGGAACATCCACCTTGTTCACGATCAAAAGATAGTCCTTCCCCTGGGATCGCAGGAGAGCATTCAGGGATTCGTCCAGGTGATGAACACCTGAACGGACGTCCACAACAAAAAGAATGAGGTCGGCTTCCTCCATGGCAATTTCAGCCTGCTGCAGGATCATTTCAGGAATAATTTCCTTGTCGTCGGGAACCAGACCTCCGGTGTCGATCACCTCAAAGCGCTTCCCATCCCAGCTGGCCACCTCGAACAGCCGATCCCGGGTAATCCCCGGCATATCTCCGACGATGGCCTTCCGCTTGCGAATCAATCGATTGAACAGAGTGGACTTCCCTACATTCGGTCTTCCGATAATGGCAACTCGATACATGAGAATCTCGCTTTAGCCGGGCTAATCAACGAACTGCTGATAACGACCCAGATCCGCCACCGGCAAAGATGCTTCCAGATGAATCCCGTCTTCACGGTACTCCTGCACTCGAATGTGCGCTCTTTCCCGCAGCTGGGACACCACATCACCCCGATCAAATGGGATGGTCAGATGAACTTTTCGATAATTTTGGTTGATCAAAACCTCGATTTGGTCCAGCAGGCCGGAGACCCCTTCCCCGGTTCGGGCCGAAGTGAAGACGCGATCTTGAGAAAAATCTAGGTGGGGAATCTGGCGGAGACGATCGATCTTGTTATAGCACTCCACCACGGGAGTGTCCTCCAGACCAATCTCTTCGAGCACCTCATAGACGGCCTGCCGCAGGGCCAGATGATTGGGATGAGCAATATCGATCACATGCAGGATCAAATCAGCCTGAAGGGTCTCTTCCAGCGTGGCATGAAAGGCCGCCACCAGGGTGTGGGGCAGCTTGCGGATAAATCCAACCGTGTCGCTCAGGAGAATCTCCTGACCTGATTCAAAGGAGGTTTTGCGAACCAGTGGATCCAGAGTGGCGAACATCCTGGAACTGACATAGGTCTCCTCCTGGGTGAGGAGGTTGAAAAGCGTCGACTTTCCCGCATTGGTATAGCCCACCAGACTCACCGTGGGAATGGGGACACCCTGACGCTTGCGGCGTTGCAATTCCCGTCTTTGTTCCAGCCGCTTCAACTCCTTTTTGATCCGGGAAAGTCGCACCCGGATGGTTCGCCGATCCACTTCGAGTTTGGTCTCGCCCGGCCCCCGGGTACCGATGCCGCCTCCCAGACGAGACAGCATCAGACCTCGTCCGGTGAGCCGAGGCAGCAGATATTCCAACTGCGCCAATTCCACCTGCAGTTTCCCTTCTCGGCTGCGGGCCCTCTGGGTAAAAATATCCAGTATCAGCTCGCTGCGGTCGATCACCTTGGTTCCCAGGAACTCCTCCAGATTACGAAGCTGGCCCGGGGTCAGGTCCTCGTCAAAGACCACCAGATCGGCCCGCCATCTCATCACGGCGTTCTGGATTTCCTCGAGTTTTCCCCTGCCCACCAGATAGGAGGGATTCAGTTCGGCCCTTTCCTGAAGAAAAACCTCCATCACCCTGGCGCCTGCGCTCGAGACAAGCTCTTCCAGTTCTCTGAGAGACTCCTTCTCGAACGAACGCCGGCGAGCATCCCGGCACACACCGACCAGAATCCCACGTTCCTGCGACTGCGAAGTGGCTTCCATCCCTCCCTATTGTAGTCCGCTTCGCGGACTCGTGCATTCGTGCAATCGTGCGAGGTTGGAAGGTTAAGACAAAGAGAAACTTTCTCTTCTCTGTGTCTTGGTGGTGAAGTCCGCACGACCTTGCTGTGGGCGTACGATCGAGCCCAAGTGAAACGTGAAACGTGAAACGTGAAACGTGGAACCTGGAACGTGCAACGCGCTGGTCGAAGACCAACGTCTGTCAGGGGTCGGTCGCCAGGATCTCGGTCCAGTTATCGAAGATCTGGCCACCGTGAAAGCGGCCCGTCTCGATGAAGATGCGATTGGTCATCTTGCCGGCCACGATCGATCCGGCCAGATAAAGGCCCTTTTTGTTGGTTTCCAGGGTTTGAGGGTTGTGTTTGGAAATACAGGTGTCCAGATCCAGTTCGATCCCCATTTTTTGCAGGAATTCCACATCAGGATGGTAACCGGTCATGGCCAGGACAAAGTCATTTTCCAGCGTCTTGACGCCATCGGGGGTGGAGACAACGATTTCCGTCTTCCTGATCTCCTGTACCGAACTCGAAAAATAGGCCTTGATCTCTCCCCGTTTGATGCGGTTGTTTATGTCCGGCAAGACCCAGTACTTCACCTTCTTCCCCATCCCCTCGCCGCGGTGAATCAGCGTCACTTCGACATTTCCGTTTCGATACAGGTCCAATGCCGTTTCCGCTGCTGAATTGCTCCCACCGATCACGGCCACCCTTTTTTTAAAGTAAGGGTGACATTCGGAATAGTAGTGACTGACCTTGGCCAGATCTTCTCCCGGAATGTTGATCAGGCTGGGATTGTCATAATAGCCGGTGGCAATGATCACTCTCCTGGCACGATATTCCTGAGGCTGACTCAGGCAATCCATGCTCTCCACCTGAAAATCATTCTCCTTGCCCGTGACCGAGACCACCCGCTCCTGGTACTTGATGGGCAGATCGTAATGCTCCGCGACGCGTCGGTAATACTTGAGAACCTCTAACCGCTTGGGCTTTTCCGAAGGGCTGGTCAGGGGAATGTCCCCGATCTCCAGGAGCTCCGAAGTGGTGAAAAAAGTCATATTGACGGGAAAATTGTAGATCGAATTCACCAGATGGCCCTTTTCGATCACCCAGAACTTCTGGTTTCTCCTCTTGGCTTCAATGGCACAGGCCAGCCCTGCAGGCCCGCCTCCCACGATAATCCAATCCAGAAGTCCGTTCATTGACACATTCTTTCGTGCTTCACTAGAATAGGCCCTTCAGGGCGATTAGCTCAGCTGGTTAGAGCGCCGTCCTCACACGGCGGAGGTCACTGGTTCGAGTCCAGTATCGCCCACCATTCGTTAGAAACAGCAAGGGCGGTCCCTGGACCGCCCCTTCCATCTCAAGCCCGAAACAGTAT
>JAPYTY010000183.1 GCA_029942065.1 Acidobacteriota bacterium
GAGTGTGGGAGGCGCCTCAGTGCGCCGCTACAACGAACTTGCTGTGGGCGCACTCAGTGCGCCCCTACACTTCTTCTCTCTGGATTCCATCTTCTTCCCCCTGTATTCTTCCTGTCGGAAGGAGAATCGCGATGAAGGAACGCATTAATGTGGATAGTGAAGCGGGTCCCCTGGGGCCCTATTCCTCCGCCACTCGAGCCAACGGGTTGATTTTCGTCTCGGGTCAGATCCCACTGAATCCCGATACCGGTGAAGTCATGACAGGCTCCATCCGGGATCAGGTTCGCCAGGTTCTCGATAACACCCGGGAGTTGTTGAAGGCAGCCGGTTCCTCTCTGGAGAAGGCGCTCAAGTGCACGGTTTACCTGACCAGTCTGGAGGACGCCGATGCCATGAACGAAGTCTATGCAACCTACTTCACGGGGGAGGCTCCCCCGGCCCGCACCACCGTCGAGGTGTCCAAACTGCCCAAAGGCGTGGCGGTGGAGATTGACGTGATCGCCGAGGCTTAGCCCGGCCAAAAAAAAAGGGTGGAAATTTTCACTTCCACCCTGGGTCTATGGATCAAGTCCCGAGGCTTGCCCCGGAACAACAAGAAAGGAGTGTCAGTTCACCGAAACGGGGATTTGACGGGGTTTGGCCTCCTCTTTCTTCGGGACGTTGACAGTCAGCACTCCGTTTTTCAGTGTGGCCGCGACCTTCTCGGGATCTGCCGACTTGGGGAGAAGGAAGCTGCGGTAAAATTTTCCGTACCAGCGCTCGATCCGGTGTTTTTTCGTCTCTTTTTCTTCCGGGTAGTTCCTCTCGGCCGTGATGGTTAAGCGACCGTCGTTGACGGCGATGTTAATGTCACCCTTTTCGAATCCGGGCAGTTCGGTGGTGACAACAAGCTCGTTCTCGGTCTCCTTCACATCCGCAACCGGAGTCCACACATCCGGTGTGGGGCTTTCAATTCCAGTTCCAGTGAGACTGTCATTGAAGAAACGACCCATCAAGGTATCGATTCCGCGCGACTCCAAAAAGGGACTGTATCTTACTAATCTCATCGTTTTTAAACCTCCCTTATGCGTTCCGCCAGGCGCATTGGTAAGTGCCGTAATCCTGGCGGAAAACGTTGTTTAACATATTGATCCCAAAATACTTATCGGGATCATTCACAATGCCTACTAAGTATGTAAGATCGATTTCGAGTGGTGTCAAGGTGGGCGGCGTGAGGGGCGAGGAAAATTTGGTGAGTGTCCATTTCCGATGTTATGATCGTGGCAGCGTGCGCCAAGTCTATCTCGATAACAACGCCACAACTCTCGTCGATCCGGCCGTCTTTGAGGCCATGAAACCCTTCTTTCTGGAAAATTATGGAAATGCCTCCTCCATCCACACCCTTGGGCAGAAGGCCCGTGCGGTAGTCGAAGATTCGCGCGCGCAGGTGGCCGAACTGATCGGGTCCAAAACCACTGAAATAGTCTTCACAAGTGGCGGTACCGAATCCGACAACACCGCGCTGCGTGGAGTCGCCACAGCCCTTCGATCCCGGGGGAACCACATCATCACCACCACGATCGAGCATTCCGCCATCCTGCACCCTTGTCGGCAACTGGAAGCAGAGGGATTTCGGGTGAGCTTTCTCAAGGTCGATCGTCAGGGACTCCTCTCACTGGATCGACTGCGGGAGGCGATCGATGAGGACACCATCCTGATTTCTGTCATGCATGCCAACAATGAGATTGGAGTGATCGAACCCCTGAAAGAAATAGCGGCACTGGCCAGGGATCGAGGCGTTCTCCTCCACACCGATGCCGTCCAGACGGTGGGGAAGATCACTCTTGATGTCGAAAATCTGGGCGTTGATCTGCTGTCGCTCTCAGCTCACAAGTTTCATGGACCCAAGGGAGTGGGAGCCCTCTATGTGCGGGGTGATGTCGCCCTGCTCCCGCTGCTTCACGGGGGGGGCCACGAACGAAGCCGTCGTGCCGGCACCCTGAATGTGCCGGGCATCGTGGGCCTGGGAAAGACCTGTGAACTGGCCGGGGCATTCCTCCAGGACTTTGGTACCCGGGTGGGGGGACTTCGCGACAAGCTGGAGAAGGGAATTGTCGAGGGAATCCCGGATACCGTCGTCAATGGCTCGACCCGGGAGAGGGTTCCCCATTTGAGCAATATCAGTTTTCGGGGAATCGAGGGGGAAGCCCTGCTCATCGCCCTCGATTTTCAAGGCGTTGCCGTTTCCACCGGTTCCGCCTGCTCCTCCGGGACGGTGGAACCTTCTCATGTGTTGATGGCCCTGGGGGGGGATCGAGGTCTTCATAAATCGGCCATCCGCCTCAGTCTGAGTCGGATGAACGACGATCAGGATATCGATTATGTCCTGGGGATTCTTCCGGAAGTGGTAAAAAAAATGCGGCAGGTGACTCCCACCTATCGTTCGGGGTAAGCGGCCGAAGGCCGCCCATTCGTGTGGTCGTGCATTCTTGCTGTGGTCAGCTTGTCAGCCGGTCAGTTCTTTCAGTCCATTTCCAGCTGGACCTTGTCCCCTCGCTTAACCTCCAGGATATCGGCGGCTTGCCGGCCCGCGACTGAAATCTCGTAGTAGCCGCTGCTGCCGACCAGGGAGAAGAGCTCCTCCGGGGGAGCTTCCGCATAAAACTTGTGATGACGGGAAATTTTCCGGCCATTCACCAAAAATCGTGGAGACCCACTCTGCCTCAGCAGCTCCGACACCTTCTCAGGCGTGATGCTGGTGATGATATTTCCGAACCTGTCAACATAGACCACCTCTCCTTCCAGGCGGTCCGGTTCCTTCTTTTCAACCTGCAGGGTGGCGGATTGGACGAAGTCCGTGATCTCTGGTCCGAAGGCTTCCGGTTCCGTTTGTCGCACCAGCCAGGCGGCCACGGGAGCAAACACATCACGGCCATGGAAAGTGGGTGCAACGGGCTTCCGGAGGTACTTTTCCGATTCGACGGAGAAAACCCGGTGGACCGTCTCGCGTTCAAAGATGAAGGAAAAGAGACCGTTGTCGGGACCTACAAACGAGTATTTCTCGGTCGCCACCACGATGCCGCGCCGATCGGAGCCAACGCCCGGGTCTACCACGGCAAGGTGCACGGTCCCGGCGGGGAAGTAGGAATAGCAGCAAAGAAGGTTGAAGGCACCTTCCAGGATGTCGTGGGAAGCCACGTTGTGGGTGATGTCGACGATCGAGGCATCCGGGCAAACATCCAGAATGGCTCCCTTGAGTGCACCCACATAGTGCCCCTCGCCGAAGTCGGTGGTGAGGGTGATGATCGGTCGGCCTTCCTTGCCCAAGCTTTCTCCGTCCCTAATGATAGCAGATGGCCGAACAGGAGCCAGGAGCCAGGAGAGGCGCACGGCACCTTGTGCGAAAATCCGAAATTCGAAGCCCCAAATTCGAAACAGATTTTAATTAGGGTTTCGGATTTCGAATTTCTTTCACAGAGTGTCCTTGTGGTGGAGACCCGGAATCGGCGCACTGAGGCGCCTCCCACACTCCCGGATACCTCATTCTGGATTCTGGATTTTTTTTGCAGTGCGCCCCTACAACAGGCTGCAGGATCGTGCCGACCTGGAACGTGAAACGTGGAACGTGGAACGTGGAACGCGCTGGTCGAAGACCAGCGGCTCGCCGTTCACCGGAGCAGGTCTTCCAGCTTGACCGACTCCTCGGTTTTCCAGTCCCGGTATTTGACGATGATGGGAGTGTAGACGGAAAGTCCTTGCGACTTGCCGTAACCGGAAGTGATGGGACGACTGCCGGGGATGACGACCGCGCCCTCGGGGATTTCCAGAGGCTTTTCACCCTCAGCCCGCAGCACTTTCTCTTGAGTCAGGTCGTGAACCGGGGTTCCTCGAGTCAAGATCACGCCGGCGGCCAGAACGGCTCCCCGCCGCACGATTGTCCCCTCGTAGATGCCGCAGTTGCCTCCCACCAGAACCTGGTCTTCCACGATAACGGGAAGGGCTCCCACCGGCTCCAGGACTCCTCCGATCTGGGCCGCCGCACTGATATGAACTCGCTTTCCAATTTGAGCACAAGATCCCACCAATGCGTGAGAATCCACCATCGTCCCTTCGTCCAGGTAGGCGCCCACGTTGATGTACATCGGCGGCATGCAGGTCACACCTGAGGCTACATAGGCTCCACGGCGAATGGAAGATCCGCCCGGCACTATTCGAACGCCGGAGTCGAGCTGGAGGGACTTGAGAGGAAAGGTGTCCTTGTCAAAAAAATGGAAATTGTCATCGATGGACTGATCCGTCAGAGCCCCCATTCGAAACCCGACCAGGATTCCTTGCTTGACCCAGGCATTGACCTGCCACTGGTCTCCCACCTTCTGGGCGGCCCGAATCTCACCCCGGTCCAGTTGATCCAGAAAGGAGTCCAGAGCCTTTCGGTCCTCACTGTCAAAGGTATCCTGGTCGTAAAGCTTCTGGATGGTTTCTTGAGTGGACATGTTCAAAGGAGCCCCAGCTTTTCCAGTTCCTGATCCATGGTTCGCTTATTCTCTTCCTTCATGGCGCACAAGGGCAGCCGGTAGACTTCTTTCAGTTTGCCCATTCGAGACAGGGCGTACTTGACGGGAATGGGACTGCTCTCCACGAAATTGAGTTCCATCAGGTCGAGGTACCGGTAGTGGAGTTTCCGTGCCTCTTCCAGTTCTCCGTGCCGACCCAGCTTGACGATCTCGGTCATCTCGGAGGGAATGACATTGCTGGCCACCGAGATCAGACCTTCCGCGCCCATGGCCAGCATGGGCAGGGTCATGCTGTCGTCGCCCGAGAGGACCAGAAAGTCCTCAGGCTTTTCCTGGAGGATCCTCATGATCTGAACCAGGTTTCCGCTGGCCTCCTTGATGCCTGCAATGTTTTCCATCCGGGCCAGTTCCAGAGTGGTCTCAGCGCTGATGTTGGTGAC
>JAPYTY010000184.1 GCA_029942065.1 Acidobacteriota bacterium
CCTATCTTCTATCCTGATATCATCTTCCCCTATGAACGAGGCCTATATCGTTTCCGCATGCCGGACCCCTATCGGCAAGTATTGGGGAGCACTCAAGTCGTTCTCTGCCGTCCAGCTGGGATCTCTGGTGGTGAAGGAGGGGATCAGGCGGGCCGGGATTCCGGCGGAGGCCGTGGAAGAGGTGATCATGGGGAACGTTCTTTCCGCGGGTCTGGGCCAGAACCCTGCACGCCAGGCCGCTTTGGGTGCGGGATTACCCGTTCAGGTGGGGGCTTTCACAGTCGACAAGGTATGTGGCTCGAGTTTGAAGGCTGTGATGCTGGGAAGACAGGCCATCCAGGTGGGAGATGTTGAGGTGGTGGTGGCCGGAGGGATGGAGAGTATGAGTAATGCCCCGTTTCTGCTCCCCCGAGATAAAAAGGGTCCCTCTGCGGAACAGGAGGCGCGGGACTCCATGGTGTACGACGGTCTGTGGGATGCCTATGAAAATTTCCACATGGGGTGCACGGCGGAGCTCATATCGGAGAAATATCACCTGACGCGCCGACAACAGGATAACTATGCTCTTGATTCGCATGCCCGAGCGATTGCGGCAACCGATCAGGGGCGAATGCGAGATGAAATCGTCCCGGTGAAGATTCAGGTCGAGGGTGCCGAGCCCTTATTCATGGAACGTGACGAGGGCCCTCGTGAGGATACCTCGGCCGCGGCGCTTTCGCAGCTGAGGCCGGTCTTCAAAGAAGATGGATCTGTGACAGCTGGAAATTCGTCACAGATCAGCGATGGGGCGGCGGTCCTGACGCTTCTCTCCGAGGAGGCGCTTCGGAAATGGGGCGTCAAGCCCATGGCCCGGATCGTTGCTTCGGTGACGACGGGAATCGAACCCTCATGGATCATGATGGCTCCTGTGGAGGCCATACGGAAGGTTCTGGAGCGTGCCGGCTGGAGTGATTCTAACGTCGACCTTTATGAAGTCAATGAGGCTTTTTCCGCCCAGTCGGTCGCCCTCATCAAGGAAATCCCATTGGATCCGAATCGACTCAACGTCCATGGTGGAGCCGTGGCCCTGGGTCATCCCATCGGGGCCAGCGGTGCCCGAATACTGACCACCTTGCTGTATGCCCTCAGAAGCCGTGATTGCAGCCGGGGAATTGCCAGCCTGTGCCTGGGAGGAGGCAATGCCGTGGCCGTCGCCGTGGAACTCGTTTGAAAGGGTGCCTTTGTGCATTCGTGCGTTTGTAGGGGGGGGAGAGAGGCGCATGGCCGGCCTCACTTTCTTTCGTATTTTTTTACTTTGCCACGTAATTAGCAATAGAGAACCTACCCATAATCCGGGCTGAAAGGACTCGAAAATGCACGTCGGGGGTATGGGTTAACATGGCGGGAACTGGCAATAGAGAGACTATTAAAGAGAGGTAGCACCATGAGTGAAGAGCGAAGCAAGAAGCGAGCCATTGATATGGCTTTGACCCAGATTGAGCGGCAATTTGGCAAAGGGTCGATCATGAAACTGGGAGACCGGACCACCTTCAGTGTTCCGGTAATTTCCACGGGTTCCCTGTCCCTCGACAATGCCCTGGGGATTGGGGGGTTGCCGCGTGGACGAGTGATTGAGATCTACGGCCCGGAATCGAGTGGAAAGACCACCGTCGCGCTGCATGTCATTGCTGAGGCCCAGAAACAGGAGGGAACGGCTGCCTTCATTGATGCCGAGCACGCCATGGATGCCGAATATGCCCGTAATCTTGGCGTCAATCTTGACGATCTGCTGGTTTCTCAGCCGGATAGCGGAGAACAGGCTTTGGAAATTGCTGAGATGCTGGTGCGCAGTGGAGCCATCGATATTCTGGTCATTGATTCCGTGGCGGCGCTGGTTCCTCGTGCCGAACTGGAAGGAGAGATGGGGGACTCCCATGTGGGGCTGCATGCCCGGTTGATGTCCCAGGCATTAAGGAAGTTGACGGGGATAGTCGCCAAATCCAACACCTGCTTCATTTTTATCAACCAGATTCGAGAAAAAATCGGCATCATGTTTGGTAACCCGGAGACGACCACGGGGGGGCGAGCTCTGAAGTTCTATTCTTCGGTGCGTCTGGACATCCGGCGCATTGCTGCCATCAAAGAAGGAGATGAAAACGTCGGGAATCGAACCAAGGTCAAGGTCGTTAAAAACAAAATGGCTCCGCCATTCAAACAGGCCGAGTTTGATATCAATTTCGGACTGGGGATTTCTCGGGAAGGGGAACTGCTGGACCTGGCCGTTGACCACAAAATTGTCGAGAAAAGCGGTTCGTGGTTTTCCTACGGCCAGGAAAGATTAGGGCAGGGGCGTGAGAATTCCAAGCACTTTCTCCGCGACAATTCCGAAATCCGGGGCAAACTAGAACACGAGCTCAAGGTGGCCCTGGGAATCTCCAAACCCCTGCAAAAGGCGGAAGTGGAAGCCGCTGAAGCCAGTTAAGGATGCCAGGGGCTAGATTAACTACAGACCCAGATCTTGCCTTGCCCTTTGAATAACCACCGGCAGGCCGGCGGTACCACCGCCGTTAGCTGACCGGTACAGCTGGTTGAGCTGGTCCCGTGCCTCTTTGGAACTCGGTCCGTTCAACACGAAGGCTTTGGCCAGAGCCAGGATTGCCTGATTCGTCCTTCCAGCTCCCCAGTAGATCAATCCCAGTCGGTAGTGGGCGAAATCGTTCTTGGCGTCAATTTCGACCGCCTTTTCGAAGTTCCCCCGCGCGGCCGTGTTGTTCTTGTTCACGTAATCCGCTTCTCCAAGGGCTCGATAGCAGAATCCACGGACCTGGCTCAGCTGTGCGCTCCACTGTGCGTCGGTCTGACTGTCAGGTTTTTTGGCCTTCTCTGTCGCCTGGAGTGCCTGATTGGCGTAAGTCACCGTGTTGTCAAAATCATTGGCTCTCCAGTAGGAGTTGGACAGTTCAACCAGAATTTGAAGATTGCTGGAATCATGCCGGACCACGCGCTGTCCCCATTTGCGGAAATTCGCCTGGTCGTTGAGCGACTGATAGGCCTTGGCGACGAAGTAGGCGGTGTTGGCATTGGGAGAATCGTTGTAAAGCTTACTGCCGAAGTCGACCAGCTTACGCGTATCGCCCAGATTCTGGTAGGCTTCCGTGGCCGCTGCAATGGCAGTCCCGTCATTGGGCCGCTGCCGCAAAAAATCCTGTGCCAGGTTAGCCAACTGCTGCCATTGCCCACCCTGTCGTGGGCCATTGTAGTATTGGGCATACTGGTAAGAAACATTGGGGTCCAGGACCGAAGCCTCGAAGGTTTCGAGGAATTCAAAGATCAATTCCCGCTTTTTAGCGCTGTCGGTCTCTGCCTCGATCTTTTGATACAGCTCGTATTCTTCAGCGTAGGTCTCGCTGTCCTGACTTCCCAGGACTCCTGAAACACAGCCAAAAGAGACAATAAGCACGAGAGCTATGGAAAATGCACCTCTCATAGGGCCTCCTCACAAGAAATTGGGTTAACCGCCCTCCTAAAATAACACAAGAACCCTGTATTTTAAATAGCCGTTGGTTAGCCTGGATCAAGCATTACTTGTCTACTGCAGGACCCGAGTGCATCCACGCTGACTGTGTTGTGCTTCCTCGCGGGCTCCTCGGCGTGCTGTAAGAGTACGCCTGCGGGGCCCTTCGTGGCGCCGCCTTCATCTGAGGAACGAAGAGAAACTGTGCATAACCCCGGCAAGGCTTCACTTCTTACAAGGCTTTGAGTTAGTATGCTAGCCGGAGTTGTGCACAGGATTGCTTCGCTTTGCTCGGATGAAGGCGGCGTGACTTCAGTCGGCAGTCCATGCATCATTTCAGCCAAGCCCTTTTCAGATCGGGGGTCGTCTAATTGGCAAGACAGCGGCCTTTGGCGCCGCCGATCCAGGTTCGAGTCCTGGCCCCCGAGCCAGGCTAATTGTGACCACTTGCAGAAAGTTTATTCTTGTCCCTTGAAGGTATTGTATGAGTAGCCTGGAACAGTTCAAGCTTATTACCGAGGGAGGGGTGAGGGCCTGGAATGACTGGAGGGAGAAAAACCCTGAGGTCAGGCCGGACCTCGAGGAGGCGGATCTGATCCGGGCCACACTCTCGGGAGTGGACCTGCGTAAGGCGAATCTCCGCCGCGCCTGTCTCCGCGTCGCCAATCTCCACGCAGCCGACCTGCGTGGGGCCAATCTTCAGGAAGCCATCCTCAAGGTGACCGATCTCCGAGACGTGAACCTTCAGGATGCCATTCTCACCGGAGCCAACCTGAGTCACTCTGATCTGCATCTTGCCGACCTGCGCGGAGCTGACCTGACAGGGGCGAATCTTCAGGGAGTCTTCGTGGTTGGGGCGGATTTCCGCGGCACCAATTTCAGCGGCGCCAGTCTCCGTAACGTGAAATTGTTCGGAGCGGAACTTCGCGGCGCAAACTTTAATGGCGCGGATCTAAGCGGTGCGGATCTCCACGGTGGAAACCTTCTGGAGGCGGATCTGCGGGGGGCGGACCTGGGCCTAGCCAATCTCAAGGAGGTCGATCTTTCCGGAGTCGATCTCGGAGAGGCCAACCTCCAGGGAGCCATGCTGGCCGAGACTGATCTCAACCAAACCAGGTTGGTGGGGGCGAACCTGAGAGAGGCCGACCTGGAGGCGATCAGGAACTGGAACCAGATCGGCGGTATAGAGAGCACCAACCTGTGCGGAGTCCGGAATCCCCCCGAAGGTTTTCTGGAGTGGGCAAGGGCTCAGGGCGCTGTCATCCAGGAGTAGGCTCCACCACCAGGGCACAAAGAAGAATCTCACCACAGAGACACAGAGAAGAAAATTCTTTTCTTTGTCTTAATTTCCCCAATCTCAGCCGGTACAGTAGGGGCGCACGGAGTGCGCCCACAGCAAGGTCGTTTTAGCGGCCG
>JAPYTY010000185.1 GCA_029942065.1 Acidobacteriota bacterium
GTCGAACTGGACCTCCTCGCGGAGGGCGCGGCTCAAGGCCTGAATAATGTTGCCCTCGATGGTTCTTTTGAGACCGTCAGGATTGATGATCAGACCGCAGTCATGAGCCACCACGAATCGTTTTGCCCACACCCGACCGGTGCTTGGATTGACCTCGACTTCGGCCACCATGGCGACGGTGGTGCCCCCTCGCGAGGCATAGGCCATGCCCCGGCCTGTTCGCAGGTCTCCACTCTGGCGATCCCTGCGGGGGGAGGTTCGAGACTGCCAGTCGGCTCCTTTGGCGGCCGCCTCGACGACCGCGATATCGCGAGCATCGGTGAGATACTCGAGGCGAAATTCCACCGGATCTTCCCCTGCCGCTGCTGCCAGTTCATCGATAAACGACTCGCTGGCAAAATGAACCTGAGGACCCTGCGGATCCCTGAAATGGGCTGTTCTAAGAGGTGAAGCCGTTTCCAGAAAGGGAGGAATCGTCTGCCAGAACTCCAGCTTGTTGGGGAAGCCATAGGTTTCAGAAGGCGTGCCGTAGTTGTGGCGCGTTTTTTTTGGCCAGCCCGTCAGCAATCCGGCCAGCGTGTCGCTCGGATCGGACTCATTGGACCGGACGTCCCAGCCCGAGAATCCCTTGGCCTTGAAACGATATCCGATCACCTTGTTATCGGCATCCAGTCCGGCCTTGACATGGATGACCGATGCGGGTCCTTTCGGATCCCAACCGTGGCCTTCATGGCGCATGCCCTGGACACGGACCGGCTTGCCAACGGCTCGTGACAGCAGTGCGGCATCCATGGCCCCATCGCCGGCATCGTTGCGGCCGTAGGAACCCGGGCCCGGGACCCAGATGCCGCGGACCTTATCTGGTGGCAGGTCCAGCAGTTTGGCCACGCCTTCGCGCGTCATGTGGGATTTCTGAGAACCCGTCCACACCGTTGCCTGGTCAGGCTTGGCGTCGACCACCGCACAGGCAGGCCCCATACTGGCGTGCGACTGGAAGGGATGCTCGTACTCCGCTTCGACGACCCGGGCAGCGCCCTCCAGGGCTTTGTCGACCTCTGCCTCGGCATCCGCAATAGAACCTTGAAAGCCCCTTCCCGCGTTCTCTTCGACGTGAGGCGTCCGGCGAATGTAATCATAAAGATCGGCCATCTCGCAAAAAGGCGAATCCACTTCCGACCAGTTCACCTCCAGCCGGCGGGCTGCGTTGATGGCATCCCATTCCTCCTCGGCCACCACTGCGATGAAATCCTTGATGTGGACCACCTGGGTGCCCGGAATGTCGCTGATCGAACTCTCGTTAAAACCGGTGGGCCGGGACCCCGCGATGGGGGGGCGAATCACGCGGCCATGCAGCATGCCCTCGACTTTGACGTCGGTCACGAAGGCAGTCGTGGCCAGAACCTTTCCCGGTACATCCAGACGTGGAATTGAATGACCGACGATTTTGTACTGATCCGGGGTCTTGGGAACGGCGATGCCTTTGGCGCTGAGCGCGTTGCCCATTCGTTGGTTCCACTCCAGCTTCACATTGAAATACCTTCCGCCGATCAGCTCTTCATAGCTGACACTTTTGGAGGGGTCACTGCTCACTTGAATGATTCCGTCGGTCACTTCCAGCCTCTCAGCAGGGACATCCAGGTGCCCGGAGGCCCATTCGAGCAGGACTCTGCGCGCTTCAGCTGCGGCGTTTCTCAAGGGGATCGCGCCACTGCGAATTCCCGTACTGCCGCTGGCTCCTCCTTGATTGACCGTGTAGGCCGTGTCGCTCATCAACACCCCGACACGTTCAAAGGAAACGTCCAGTTCATCGGCCACGATCTGGGCAATGGCCGTATCGACTCCCTGTCCCATGTCCATCTTGCCGAAGAAGGCGGTTACCTTTCCGTCCGCTCCGATGCGCACATAGCTATCGAGCTCGTCCGGAGAAAGGGGGGGCTTGATGGTTGAAGGTCCTCCAGAAGTTTGGGCTAACAGAGAGTGGGGAAGACCACAGGTGACGACCAGAGCTCCGCCGCTCTTGATCAACTGGCGGCGCGTCATTGTCAAGTTTGCTTGCTTTGTCATATCCATTCCTCCTTAAGCCATTGCCTTGGCGGCATTTTTAACTGCTCGAAGAATCGACATGTGGGTGCCGCAGCGGCACTTGAGGCTGGAAAGACTCTGGCGAATCTCAGCATCATTCACATTGGGATTCCGTTCCAGAAGTGCCACCGAGGTCATCACCCAGCCGCTGATGCACAAGCCGCACTGGGGTACCTGCTCCTCGATGAATGCGCGTTGCACTGGATGAGGATTGTCAGGGGTTCCCAAACCGTCGATGGTGCGGACCGGCCGACCCTGGGCGGACTTGACCGGCGTCATGCAGGACCGAATCGCTCGGCCATCCATGATGACCGTACAGGCTCCGCACTGAGCCAGTCCACAGCCGAACTTGGGCCCGGTGATCCCCAGCTCATTGCGTATTGCGTAAAGCAGAGGCATTTCAGGATCCACTTCGACGTCATAAGACTCATTGTTGACGTCCAGGGAAATACGTTCCTTCGTCGCCATTTTCACCTCCATTGGCCATTCAACGGCCGAAACAAATAATAGGCGCCATCTGTCTTCTGGCTCCACCGGGTGAGGGGGTATCCCTCGCGCGGTGATCAAGATAGCTGGTTTTAGCCTTCCATGAGATCCGGTCTATAATTTGGCTGGATCATACCATGTTGTCCACCCCTTTACGAACGGAATATGGCAGTCTCTGAAAGCGATTCTTGACCCCATTCGAGAGCCGGAATAGAATCGGCTTTCGCTAACAAGGGAGTACTCAAATTATGTTCTATGAACCGCGCAACGATGATCACGGCCTGCCCTTCAATCCATTCAAGGCATGTGTGGTGCCACGTCCGATCGGGTGGATTACCAGCTTGAGTCATGACGGCATCGTCAATCTTGCACCTTTTTCATGTTCCAACCAGCTGGGCTACGATCCGCCTTTCGTCTTCTTCTCAGCCTCCGGGCTGCCCCAGGAAGACGGAGAACCCAGGCGAAAGGACAGTGTCGTGAATGTGGAGAATACCGGCGAGTTCGTGTTCAACATGGCGACCTACGCCCTGCGCGAACAGGTGAACCTGTCCTCGGCCCGTCTGGCGCCTGATGTCGACGAGATGGATCTTTGTGGGCTGACCAAGGTGCCCTCCACTCTGGTCAAGCCGCCCCGGGTCGGTGAATCCCCCGTCAACATGGAATGCAAGTACCACTGCACCTTGACGCTGCCCGCCAACAGCGCCAATACGGTCCACCACGTCGTGGTGGGCGAGGTGATCGGCATCCACATCAACGAGGAATGCATCACCGATGGGAAGGTCGACTGGGTGAAAATTCAGCCGCTGGCCCGCATGGGATATCTGGACTACACCTATGTCAGCCAGGTTTTTACAATGGATCCGCCGCGTGGCGAGATCCGGCCGGAACAGATCGGCGAGCCGACCAGTCCGAAGCAGTCCGATTAGCCCGGATAATGCATAAGTTTTCTTCGTTCCTCAGATAAAGGCGACTTCGCTGCGCTCAGGTGAAGGCGGGCGGTACTGCAGTAGACAATTTATGTATTATACGGGCTAGAAGGTGGAGTCCAGGAAGGAGTCGTCCAGGAATCTCGCGGCGTCGACCTTCTGTGGTCCGGAACGGCTGTCGAACATACGTTGGATTCCTTCCAGTTTCCAGGTCCCGTCGGCATTGAAAAGCGGCATCATCGCGTCGTAGACCTTCTCGGCCATGACCGGGTCCAGTTCAAGAAAAGCGGCCGCCACTTCAACGGCCTCACCCTTGTTGGCTTCCATTTCCCGAATGGCTCGACCGAGGCTTCTCAAGAAACTCCTGAGCGCTGCACCCTTGGAGGAAAGAATGCTGGTGTGGGTGACAAAGCCTTCTCCTGACCAGGGTTCCAGCAGGCTGCCCTGATACTGGAGGCCTCGGAAGCCCTCCTGCGCCGCCCTTTGAGTCGCCGGCACCTTCAGTGACGAAGCCACCACCGTGCCGTTGAGCAACTGGGTCAGGCGGCTGGCTTGTCCGGGCAGGTGTAGATACTCGGTCTCTTGCCGGGGATTGGCCAGGCCTCCTCGCATCAGGCCTTCGGCAAACAGCGTATCGGTCAAGGTACCCGGCCCCGCCGTGGCGACGGGTTGTCCCCTCAAATCTTCGAACCCGTTGATATGGGGTGCCACCACCAGGCTTTGAGGGAGTTCCCTCAGAAACTCGCCGACATAGCGAAGATCTTCAACGCCTTCGACCACGGCATGGGCCATCCCGTCAAAACCCATCCAACCCAGATCGATATCTACATTGAGGAGAGTGGCCACGATCTGGGGAATGCCTCGGATTCGACTCATTTCGACCTCCACACCCTCTTCCTCGAAGATACCCTTCTCCTGGGCGTAAATGATCGGGAAGATGGTGGCAGATACGGCCGGATACCCGAGAGTGAGCTTGCCGTTGATCGGCGTGCCGTTTCCGTTGGAACCTTGTTCCTCCTGCCCGGCGCAGCCGGCGGCCAGCAGTAGGATGATCAGCACGCCTGGAAGTCCGAGCAACCTGTGAAGCGACGTTCGATTGGCCATGGTCTCCTATTTTCACATTAATTGGAGTGAGAAAATAGCTTAGCCCGGATTATCCGTAGGTTCTCTTCGTTTCTCAGATGAAGGCGGGCGGCGATGCAGTAGAGAATTTATGAATAATTCGGGCAGAATGTGGCAAAATGGAATGTCTTTCCCTGGGATCATGAGAACTTTGATAACCAATGTTGTGGTCGCCGCTGTTGCAGTGGCGTTGCTGGTTTCCTGCGCGACGCAGGAAACCCTGCTCAGTATTGCCGCCGGGACCGATTCAGGGACCTGGCATCCAATCGGCGGAGCCATCGGGAACTTGATC
>JAPYTY010000186.1:0-2110 GCA_029942065.1 Acidobacteriota bacterium
CATCAACTTCACGTAGTAGTCCATGTGATTGAAGTCCGGCTCGTAGGCGGCATAGCATTCGTGGGGAAGACACCCATAAGGAACCTCGACCACGGCATCCACCTTGAAAAAGGGAATCGAGGTGCGGTCAGGCTGTCGTCTGACCTGATCGTTGCTGATAATTCTCTCGGTGGTGACTATGACCTTGTCGGCAGCACCGGCAATGTCCTCATCCATAAAGGGCAGCCCCTCACTTTGAACGTTGCCGTAGGCGTCGCACCGCTGGGTGTGCAGGATGGCCACTGCAGGGTTCAGGGCGGGGATCAGGGCAAGCTTCTCTCCGGTGAAGGGGCAGGTCATCTCCTGGATGTCCTCCAGCCGGGGAAAGAGGCCCGATCCCAGCATGGCCCGGCTGGGAATAAAGGGAATTCCCATGGCCCCGGCCCGATATCGAAGCCCCAGGGACATGTGGCTCCACTCCTCGTACACGGCCAGCTTTTCCTGAGTGTAGTGGCGCATTGCCCGTGAAACCCCCCAGGTGACTCCGGGACTGAACCAGCTGGTGATCACATGCTTGGTGGCTTCCGAGACCAGGAGCAGGTCTCCTTCGGTTGAAGAAATGCTCCTGGAATAGGTGAGGTCCTTCTTCTTTTGCCGGATCATTTCCCAGATCACGGCCATCGGAGTTCTGGAGTAGTGACAACCACCTGCAGCCACGTGATCGCCATCCTGGATCAGGTTGACGGCCTCGGTCAAAGACATGACCTTTTCCCGCAATCCCCGGTCCTTGTTTTCGATAACTTCTCTTAATTCTTTATAGGGTCTGACCATTAGCCTTCGTCCCTGGCGGATGACCGCCACTTTGACTGAAACACCACAGCACTACCTTTGAGTACTCCGAACACTTACTCGCTGTCTCCCCCGACAAAGTCCTCCAGTTTGATCCTCTCCATAACTTCCTCGGGAACTTTCGGCTTGGCTGCGAAGATCTCCAGCGAGGGCTTGGCCGTGGCATCCACACCCACCTTGTCGCTGATGGGCTTGCCCTCCTGACGGGAGGGATCGAGTTCATCGTGGGAAACTCCGGGGACAATGAACAGGTCTCGGCTGGCCTGTGATCGGGTGGCGATGGCCTGGATCACGGCCTGGGTATTGGTGATGTCGATGTCATCATCGACGACCACACAGTGCTTGACCTGCATGTCGGCGGCAAAAGCCGTCAGGAGAACCTGTTTGGCTTGTCCGTCACGTGCTTTCTTGATGGCCACGAACAGTGTGAAAGGGGCGGGACAGCGCACGCTCTGAACCGCCGGAATGTTCTTTTGCAGATAGTCCAGGATGCTCGGTTCCATGGGGATGGTGCTCATCAACAGAAGCTCCCGGTGAGGCCCACCGCAAACATCCTGGAAGATGGCTCCCTTGCGGTGGGTGATGGCCTTGACCTTGATGAAGGGGCGTTTCACCTGGCCCGCCGAGTATCCTGTAAACTCTCCGTAGGGCCCTTCTTCCTCCCTCTCAAAGGGGGCCACCTCGCCCTCAATGATGATCTCGGAGAGGGCCGGAACATCCAGGTCGATGGTCTTCCCCCGAACCACATCCAGCGGTTTACCCATGAGTCCCCCCATGACGTGCCGCTCATCGGTGTGATAGGGCCCTATGAAAAGAGCCCCCATGCACCAGGCCGGATGACTGCCCAGGCAAATCGCCAGTTCCATGGGCTGCTTGCGCTGCTCCGCCTTTTCGTAAATCTGACTCAGGTGTTTTCCCGGAGTCATGTAGATCCCCAGTTTACGGGAGCCTTTGATCATCAAGCGGTTGTAGCTGCAGCTGTAAGAACCCGTATCGGGGTCCCTGGCCATGACGATACTGCCGCTGATGTAAGGAGCTCCGTCGGTATCGTGATAGCGCATTTGAGGGAGCTTGAGAAGATCCGCCTCATCGCCGGTCAGGACCACCTCGTGAACCGGGGCATCCTGTGTCGGTTGAGGTTCGATCAGGTTGTTCAAGGCATCCCGGTATTTGTGGGGAAGCTCTTTTTTGTCGAATCCCAGGGCCGCAGCCACGATGCTGCGAGAAGCGCAGGCGTTCACCACCACCGAAAATTCCGTATCCTTGACATTGGTGAAATGAC
>JAPYTY010000186.1:2120-4904 GCA_029942065.1 Acidobacteriota bacterium
GAATGGGAGTGCGTTTCTGCCTTTCCAGTTTGGTGACTATGGCCGTCGTCTCGTACAGGGCCGAGATCTCTTGATCCACCTCGATGTAAGAGGAAGGGAATTTTTCCTTGACCTCCCGAAGAAAACTTCTGAAATCGTTGCCAAGCATCTTGTTATTCTCCCTTGTCTGGTCCTGCCAGCTACAAGCGATCTTAAAAATCGCCTTCTTTGAGGTATTTGCGTTCCGGATCAAGCCCGCGGAGTGCGGTCAACTCTTCTTCCGAAGGGGGCGTTGTTTCCTCGAGAGCATCAGAAACCGGAAGTTCGAAGCCGGTTTTTTCATGAACTTCCTGCTGGGTGACTCCCGGATGGACCGCCACCAGGGTCATGGATCGGGTCTGGGAGTCAAACTCGAGGATTCCCAGGTTGGTAATCACCCTCTCGACTCCTCCTCCGAGGAGGCCGGTTTCCTCGCGAGCCTGTCCCCCGTCCAGGAACCCGGGACTGGTGACAAAGTCAACTTTCTCCACGAATCTTCTTTTTTCGTGATAGCTGATGATAAAAACCCGGTTCGCCGAACTGGCGATGTCATTGGCACCGCCGCTGCCCGGAAGCCGTACCTTGGGTTTTTCCAGGGGCCCGACAACGCTGCTGTTGATATTTCCATGCCGGTCAATTTGCGCACCACCCAGGAAACCCACATCGACGAAGCCGCGCTGCAGATAAAGCATCATATCCACGGTGGCGGGTGTCGCCATGGAGCGGCGCACGGACCGGGCCTCATTGGTGGATCGGGGCAGGCTTCCAATCCGCGGTGCCACTCCTCCCACCTCGAACAGGATGGCCAGTCCCGGGGCGTGCATTTTCTGGGCATGAATGGCGGAAAGCAGGGGGAGACCCGCTCCCGCAAATACGATCTGACCATCCTTCAGGGCGCGGGAACCCATGATCACGCACAGTTCGGCTGGAGTGTAGCTGCTCATGGTTTCCAGATTCTCCCCAGGCGAGTGGTTTCCAGCAGGCTCTTCACCCCGAACAGGGATAGATATTCTTCGAAATTTTCCGGCTGGTAGAAATACTTCTCCAGGTACTCCTTTACGAAACCGATCTTATCGGTGGCCTCCAGAAGGCCCTGGCCGTATTCTCCCAGTTTTTCGTAAGCGGGTTCGTAGCGTCCGTAGCATTCATGCGGATAACAGCCGAAGGGCAATTCTACCACGGCGTCAACGCAGAAAAAGGGTATGTTCGTGGAGTTGGGAGTGTCCCGGATATGCTCATTGTCGACGATTTGCTCGGTCGTCAGAATGACCTTGTTGGCTGCCTTGGCGGACTCGATGTCCAGGCAGGGTGGGCCGAAAATCTGCCCATTGCCGTACTTGTCCGCCACCTGAGAATGGATGATGGCGACATCGGGATTGACGGCCGGCACCAGCAGGAGTTCTTCCCCGGAGTAGGGGCAGGTGAAGCGTTTGAGGCCGGCGGTTTTCTCCAGGTCCGATCCCAGCATGGATTTGGTGGGAATGCAGGGGATTCCCATGGCTCCCGCCTTGAGCCTCAGGGAGAGGCCTAGCAGGCTCAGCTCATCAAAAGTGCTGGGGTCATTTTCAGCAAAGGTTCGCATGATTTTTGAGACGCCCCAGGTGACTCCACCACTGAACCAGCTGGTCACCGCCTTTCCCATCACCCCGGAAACAAAGAGCCAATCCCCTTCAAAACTCATGAGAGGTTTGTAAATGGTGAGATTCTGTCTTTTCTGGCGAATGATCTCCCAGAGCGCCCCGACGGGTGTGCGTGTGTACTGAAGTCCTCCGACGGCCACATGGTCCCCATCCTGAACCATGGTGACGGCCTCTTCGAGGGTGGTTTGCTTATCCCGCAGACCCTTGTTTTTTTCTACAATTGCCTGGCGTGAGTCGCGATAGCTCATACTTGGAAACCTTGTTCAATCGGGCCTGGGGGCCAACCCTGGCATCTCCCGGGAGACGCTCCGTTTTTTTCGCTTCAGCAGTATATTGGTGGGCAAAGAAAGGTGTCAATCAGTCGGGTCCAAAGCTTCAGTTAAGCTTCTGTTGACAGTCGGGAGGTTTTGCCCTGATAATCGGTGCCACTTGCTAGTTAATCATGACTTGACGGTTCACTAAAATTGCTTGTTTTTTCCAATGCGGGTTGAGTTCATTCGAAGGAATTCAAGGTCTTAAAAGGAGATGAAATATATGCGAAGTAAAGCGAAATTGCTGACAACAGCCATGTTTGTCGCCATGTTTCTGGTGGTTCCGGCCTTAGCCGTGCTCTTGCAAAGTGACGCCGAGGTGATTGAGTCCATGCCCGACGGCGAAGGCAAAGCCATGGTGACGAGTGTCTGCACCACCTGTCACACCATTGGAACCGTCCTGAGCAACCGGGGAAATGCCGAGGAATGGGAACAGAAGGTCAACGAAATGATTGCCCGGGGGGCCCAGATCTTCCCCGATGAAATGGAAAGCATCGTGGGCTATCTGGCTTCCAACTATGGATCACGGCAGGTGGCCAGTGCCGCAACTTCGAGTTCTTCCGGCCAGCAAACTTTTCAGGACAAGTGCTTTCAGTGCCATGGAGACACGATGTGGCGTGATTTGAAGCAAGACCGCCGGGCCTGGGAAGGAACGCTTTTCCGGATGGTCGGCAGAGGCGCCCTGTGGACCGAAGAGGAAATCGGCCAAATGGCGGACTATCTGGCCGGAGCCTACGGACCCGAGTAGCGACACTTGACTTGAAGGAACAAGGGAGTAAGCGATGAGAGAATTGGTAGCCCAGTATATGTCCAAG
>JAPYTY010000187.1 GCA_029942065.1 Acidobacteriota bacterium
ATATTCCCGATCGCTTCAAATTCACTGCCTTCTGGGGCGGCCAAAAGGGAAGTCTTCTACTGTGGACCCTGGTGCTCTCGCTCTTTTCGTTCGTGCTTGTGGTACAGAACCGGAAGCGAAACCGTGATCTGATGCCTTATGCCACGGCCGTGGTTCTGGGGATCAATGCGTTTTTCGTACTGGTACTGAATTTTGCCACCGATCCCTTTGAAGTAATGGATTTCATTCCGGCTGACGGGCAGGGACTCAATCCACTGCTTCAGAACTGGTACATGATCATTCATCCGCCGACCCTCTTCCTGGGCTACGTGGGTCTGGCCATCCCCTTCGCCTTGGCCATGGGAGCCCTCATTTCCGGGCGCCTCGATACCTCCTGGGTTCGTTCCACCCGTCGGTGGGCCCTGGTGGCATGGATCTTCCTCACCTTCGGGTTGACGCTGGGAGGCAGGTGGGCCTACGAAGAACTAGGATGGGGAGGTTACTGGGCATGGGATCCGGTTGAAAATGCATCCTTGATGCCATGGTTGATCACCACTGCCTTTATCCATTCCGTGATGATCACCGAGAAGAAGGGAATGCTCAAAATCTGGAACTTCACCCTCATCTTGCTGGCCTTTGAGCTCTCCATTTTCGGAACTTTCATCACCCGCAGCGGAGTGATCTCCTCGGTTCATTCCTTTGCCCTGTCGAATCTTGGACCCTTTTTCGTGGTCTTTCTGGCCATCAGCACGCTTTTTGGCCTGTTTTGGATTTTCTACCGTTCCTCGGAACTGCACAGCGAACAGAGGATGAGGTCCTTCCTTTCCCGGGAGGCGACCTTTCTGCTCAATAACCTTTTGTTTGTAGGCATTTGCTTCACCGTTTTTTGTGGTACCGTGTTTCCCATTCTTTCGGAATGGGCCACGGGGGAGAAAATTTCCGTCTCGATACCCTTTTTCAATACCGCTAACATGCCGTTGGGCCTGGCTCTTTTGATACTCACCGGAATCTGCCCTCTGATCGCCTGGCGCAAGGCCTCCTGGAAAAATTTTCAGAGGAACTTCGTGATACCACTGGGGGTCGGCTTGATGACCGGAGTGGCTGTTCTTATGCTCGGCGTGCGGGATATTGTCCCGCTGGTTTTTTTCTGTGCCTGCGGGTTTGTGACCATGACGGTGGGGTATGAGTTTTTCAAAGGGGCGCGTGCTCGCCAAACCATCCGGTCGTCACGGTTTGTGACGGCCCTGGCCGACCTCACCCTGATGAACAAACGCCGCTATGGTGGATTCATCATTCATGTAGGTGCGGTCGTGGTCTTCGCGGGCATCATAGGCAGTTCCTTCTTCAAGAGTGAGGAGCTCTTTACCGTCGCTGCCGGTGAGGAGTTTACTATGGGTGATTACACCTTGAGATTTCTGGATATAACTTCAAGAAATGATCCGGAAAAGGATGTGGTGTCGGCACGCCTGGAGATCCTTGATAGCGGAGTGAGCCAGGGCCAGTTGACTCCGGAAAAGCATTTTCATCACAAGAGCGAGCAGCCAATGACGGAAGTGAAGATTCATTCCACCTTGATGGAGGATCTTTACGTGGTCCTGTCGGGATTGGATGATCAGCAGCGGGCCACCTTTCATGTTTTCATCAATCCGTTGGTTATGTGGCTCTGGATCGGCATCGGCATCATGTGTTTGGGTGGTGTTTTTGTTCTCTTTCCCAACAAGAAGCCGGGTCCTGCCGTGGCTTTGAGGATATCCGAGGAGGAAGTCCGAGATGAGGCTGCCTAAAGCAATTTTTCTGGGCTGTTTATTGCTGGGTTCCTTGACCTGGGCCCAGGTCCCTGTCCAAAAGGAGATGGTTGACAGGATTGTCGACCATCTCATGTGTACTTGCGGATGTCCGCATCTGATCGGTCAATGTGGAGATGAATGTGGCGTGGCGCCCCAATTGATTCATGAAATCTCGGATCTGGTGAGCCAGGGAAAGACGGAGGAGGAAGTCTACAGCGAATTCGAGGCCAAATACGGGCTGGCTGTTCTTGCCGTTCCCAGGGCGGAAGGATTCAATATGCTGCTTTGGATACTTCCTTTCCTGGGGGTACTGGGAGGAGCGGTTGTCGTGTTCGTGGTCTTCAACCGCCTGAAGCCGAGTGACCCCGATCATGAAGACCAGAGGGAGTCAGCGGGAATTGACAAGGAGTACCGCCAGCTCATTGACAAGGAAATCGGGAAATAGATGGGATTGCTGATCGCCCCATTCCTGTTCATCGCCGGGGTTCTTTACATTGCTTACCCTCTCCTCAAGGAGGAGGAAAAAACCGAGGTCCGGGCAGCAGATGAGAAGACCGCCGAAGACGAGGCCCTTCTGGACAAGAGTGAGATTATCGATATTTTAAGGGACATCGATATGGATTATCGCATGGGGAAGCTTTCCCAGCAGGACTATGAAGCCCTGAAGAGTGATTTTGAGCGCCGGGCCGTAGGGGCGTTCCAGAAATTGCAGTCGTTTCAAAAGAGGGGCAAGAAAGCCGGGAAGACCAAGTCCTGACGATGTCGGATCCCTCCAATTCTCTGGTGCTGTTGTCTCGAGTCACCAAGATATTCGGGCTGGTGAGAGCCGTCCTGGATGTGGATCTGGAGGTCTGCAGGGGTGATTTTCTGGCGATTTTTGGTCCCAACGGCGCAGGTAAGACGACCCTTTTGAGAATGGTTTCGGGTCTCACTCAGCCCACCAGTGGAAGCATTCAATTCGAATCAAATGACGACCACTCTGGACGTGACAGAGTCGGGTATGTCTCTCACCAGAGCTTTCTTTACAACGAGCTCACGGGGCTTGAAAACCTGGTTTTTTATGGCCGCTTGTATGGGATCGGCAAGGCCAGAGGCCGGGCTGAGGAAATGCTGGTGAAAATGGGTCTTCAGGATGCGCGTTATCAGAGGGTTGGAACCTATTCGCGCGGCATGAAACAGAGGTTGACTCTGGCCCGCGCTCTCTTGCACGAACCCGACCTGCTCTTGCTCGACGAGCCGTACACGGGGCTGGATCAGCACGGCAGCCGAATCTTCACCGAAGTCTTGAAGGGTCTGAAGGAAGAAGGGAGAACCGTTTTGCTGATTACCCACAATCTGGGCGCGGGACTGGAGTTGTGTGGTCAAATTGTCATTCAGAACAAGGGAGAACTGGTCTTTCAAGCCTCTCGTGGGCAGGTGGACGCTTCTGATTTTGAGAGGCTCTATTTCCAGGTGGTTGAGGGGGGAAGAAGATAGAAATCAGGAGACAGGAGACAGGAGACCCTGACCGGCTGACCGGAAGTAGGTAGAAGGCAGAAAACGGAATGAATCAAGTGGCGCTGATCTGGATTTTGGCAGAAAAAGACCTGAAGGTCGAATATCGCTCACCCCAGGCCTTTTTGAACACGGTCTTTTTTGCTCTGCTGATCCTGGTGATCTTCAACTTCGCCTTCGATCCTGGCAGTCAGGCCACCCGGGAAGCGACACCGGGGATTTTGTGGGTGGCGTTGCTCTTTCCCGGAATTATTCAGCTCAATCGTTCCTTTCAGGCTGAGAGGGAAGAGGGCACCCTGTATGGATTGATTCTGTCGCCCACCGATCGGGGCGTCCTCTTTCTGGGAAAATTTATCGCCAACTGGGCTTTCCTGGTGGTGGTGGATTTTCTAGTTCTGGGGGCCTTTGTGATTTTCTATAATTTTAGTTTTTCGGTTCAGATGCTCTGGGTTGCCTGGATCATCATCCTTGCCAGTGTTGGGTTTGCGGCCGTGGGAACCGTCTTCGCCGCGATGCTCAGCAGCATTCGCACCCGGGAGGTACTGCTTCCAATTTTGCTCTTTCCGATAATTATTCCTATAATTTTAGCTGCGGTAAATGGGACCCAGGAGATCCTGATCCTGGAAGAGGCGCAGTTTCTGGATCGATGGCTTCAGCTGTTGATTGCCTTCGATGTGATTTTTGTAGCTGCCGGGTTTTTACTTTTTGATTATGTCGTTGCCGATTGATCAGCGCTCCCTGCAATTAGCCAGACGATACCTTCAAGTCGCCAATGGGCTTTTGATCCCACTTTATCTTTTGGTTGCGGCGGCTCTATATGGGGCATTCATTTATGCCCCCACCGAGCGGGAGATGGGTGATGTCCAGCGTATCTTCTACTTTCACATGGGGACTGCCTGGAATTCCTTCCTCACCTTTTTCGCTGTTTTCGTGGCCGGGATTGCTTATCTCATCACCCGAAAATCGAAATGGGACAAGCTGGGGGCGGCTTGCGCCGAAGTCGGAATGGTCTTCACCACCATCGTCATGGTGACCGGATCCATCTGGGCCAAGCCCATCTGGAACACCTGGTGGGCATGGGGCGACCCTCGCTTGATGAGCGTCATGGTGTTGTGGCTCATGTACGCGGCCTACTTTATTCTCCGGTCCAGCTTGCCGGAGGGCGACAAGAAGTACAAATTCAGCGCCGTTTTCGGGATTATCGCCTTTCTCGATGTCCCGATTGTCTGGATGTCGATTCGCTGGTGGCGAACCATCCATCCGGTTGTGATCACCAGTAGTGGAGCCGAACTGGCAGCGGAGATGCTTCATGCGTTGATGGTTTCTTTGATCGCAATGACGGTTCTGTGCGTGACGCTGGTGGCGCTGAGGACCGCCCAGCGTCTGAATTCCAGCTTGGCTGACGAGGTGTTTCAGCAGCTTGACCAGGAAAGGGTTTCAAGACAATGAGCTTTCTTTTTGCAGGTTACCTGGCAGTATGGACGATTATTTTTCTTTATCTTGTCTACCTGGCCAGGAGTCAAAAACAGGTCAACGCCAGGTTACAGGAAATCTCGGACAAGCTGAGAGCCTCCTCGGATCAATAAAGGCCGACCGGAGCGCTGGTCTTCGACCAGCGCGTTTAATGTTTCACGTCCCAAG
>JAPYTY010000188.1:0-2371 GCA_029942065.1 Acidobacteriota bacterium
CCATTTTGGCAGAATCTTGCCGCGTGTTGTTGGGGCGCCCGGCGGGCGCCATATAAATCATAGATAAAGCTTGGCCTGTGGGCGCACGCCGTGCGCCCCTACTAGCCATAATCAAGATCAAGCGAGTTCTTGAGACGGCCTGGTCTGTACGCCCCTACTGTGTTGGCTGAGATAGCAGAGATAAGACAAAAAAATTTCTTCGCTTCGCTCAGATAAAGGCGGCTTCTCTGTGTCTCTGTGGTGAAATTGCTTCCCGTGCCCTGGTGGTAAGAACTACGACTTTTTCTTCTGGGCCATGGCTTTTTCGATCCTGGCCCAGGAATCGCGCAAGGGTACGGTTCGATTGAAGACCAGTCGATCCGGGGAGCTCTCGACCGAATCGGCACAAAAATACCCCAGTCGTTCGAATTGATGGATACTTCCAGGCTCGACCTCGGCCAGACTGGGTTCCAGGCGACAGGAGGTCAGGGTCTCCACTGAATCGGGGTTCAAGGCCGCTATGAATTCATCCCCGGGAATCTCCTCCTTGAAGAGACGATCATAGAGGCGAACCTCGGCACTCAGGGACTGCTCCGCGGACACCCAGTGAATGGTCGCCTTCACCTTGCGTCCGTCCGGAGCGGATCCGCCCCGGGTTTCAGGATCATAGGTGCAGCGCAGTTCCACCACCTGACCGCTTTGCTCATCCTTGACCACCCCCACACAGGTGAGGAAATAAGCGTACCGGAGTCGGACCTCCCGGCCGGGGGAAAGACGGAAAAACTTCCTGGGAGGATCCTCTCGAAAATCGTCCTGTTCAATATAAAGGACACGAGAAAAGGGGACCTTCCTGGTCCCCATGGCCTCATCTTCCGGATTATTCACCGCATCCAGCTCCTCCACCTGATCTTCCGGATAATTTTCGATCACCACCCGGAGGGGACGCAGCACCGACATGACCCGCGGCGCCCTTTGATTCAGATCCTCTCGAATCGCGTGCTCCAGCTTGGCCACGGCCACCACACTATCTCGTTTGGCTACACCCACCTCTTCACAGAACTTACGAATGGCCCGGGGCGTATACCCGCGCCTTCGCAGCCCTCCCAGGGTGGGCATTCTGGGATCATCCCAGCCGCTGACGTGACCGTCTCGAACCAGTTCCCCCAGCTTTCGTTTACTCAGCACCGTGTAGCTGAGGTTCAGGCGAGCGAACTCGATCTGCTGAGGGTGACAATCCACCTCCAGTTCATCCAGCACCCAGTCGTAGAGAGGACGGTGGTCCTCGAACTCAAGAGTGCAGAGGGAATGGGTGATGCCCTCAAAGGAATCGGAAAGGCAATGGGCAAAATCGTACATGGGATAAATGCACCACTGGTCGCCGGATCGGTGGTGGGCCGCTTTTAAAATGCGGTAGAGGGCCGGATCGCGCATGTTCAGGTTGGGAGAGGCCATGTCGATGATGGCCCGAAGCACATGGGTGCCTTCATCAAACTCACCCTGGCGCATGCGCTCGAAAAGATCCAGATTCTCCTGGATGGGCCGCTCTCGATAAGGGCTGTTTCTTCCAGGCTCGGTGAGGGTGCCGCGGTACTGGCGGATTTCCTCAAGACTCAGACTGCAAACATAGGCCTTTCCCGCTTCAATGAGCTGAACGGCGCACTGATGGAGCTGCTCGAAATAGTCGGAAGCATGAAACAAGCGGTCGCCCCAATCAAAACCCAGCCACTGGACATCGGTTTTGATGGACTCCTCATACTCCACCTCTTCCTTGGTGGGGTTGGTGTCATCGAAGCGCAGATTGCAGGTCCCCGCCTGGTTCTGGGCGGCCACTCCGAAGTTAAGACAGATGGATTTGGCGTGGCCGATATGCAGGTATCCATTGGGCTCCGGCGGGAAGCGTGTGGCAACGCGGCCGCCGTGCTTATCGGCTTTCAGATCCTCCGCAATAATGGCCCGGATAAAATCCAGGGAAGGAGTTTCGGTCGTTTCTTCAGGGGACCCTGATGCATCCATAATCCAGGTAATTGTAACAGCCGTGGTTCCAATGAGAAAAATCCGAAATCCAAAGTCTCAGATCCAAAACCCATCCGCCAGCACGATCGCACGAAAGAACGAAAGAACGTGCCCGGTCTTCTCCGTTTTGACCAGGCCAAAATCCAACACCTTGATGAAGTCATAGTTCAGCCCCATCCGACACACAAAAATGTTCCCCGGCTTGACATCCCGGTGGATCAGGCCGTTGCCGTGAGCATCCCCCAGAGACCGGCAGGCCTGTCTGAGCAAGTAGCTGGCCCGGTCCGGGGGAAGGGGGGCCCATGGTTTGTGACCAGGGTATCCAGATCCAACCCGTCCAGAAACTCCATGACATAAAAGAAAACACCCTCGTCGGTAA
>JAPYTY010000188.1:2471-4873 GCA_029942065.1 Acidobacteriota bacterium
GTCGGTAAAGCCCCGTGTCCCGGGTGTCGAAGGCCTCGGAGCGGTATCGATGGATAACATGGGTGCCGTAAACGGCGATCACCACACTGATCATCAGCAGAAGGATGGGATCCGTGATCCTGGCCGTGAAGCCGACCTCCAGAAATTTCGGATGGAGTCCATTCAAAAGGACCCCGGTCGCCAGCGGAGCCAGGGCCATGGGTCCAATCAAAACCGCGGCGCGTTGCCAGGTGTTGGGAACAAAGATGCCGTAGGCGGCAACCAGTACGGCGTAGTGAAGAAGCGCCTGGACCGATCGGCTCAACGCCAGCCCCGGGTTGCCCTGGATCACCACCTGGTAGACCATGTGATAATCCTGAGCCGCCAGAAAGGCGGCAACCGATCCGAAGATCGCCAGTTCGACCACTCTCAACTGGCTGATCGTACAGAACCTGCCGCTCCACAGAAGGGCAGAAACCAATCCCAGACCCGCCACCAGGGCAATTTCGATCACCGGCGAAACCGAGCTTTGTTCCAGCAAATCGCGGATGAGAAAAACGATCCCGTGGTAGAACGCTTGAGTTTACCCGAACTGGGTATAAATCCGGCTTCCGGTCAGAACTTGCAATCGGACTGGATCACCGACGAGTCGACCGACTCCGGAAAAGAACCCTTGGTGAGGTTCTCGGACAGATGAGCTTCCATAGCCTCCCTCTTGATTGGCCTTCAGGATAACCCATTTCGGGATTGTCTTCAGCAGTTCGGGAGGGGTATGGGTCGGTTTTCAGCCAGGGGCACCCTGGCAAACCCGGATTGGCCGGAATTAATATTAATAAAGATTCCGGCTATAATAATTAAGATACAATGACAGGCTGTCTGGAAAGACTGGAGGTGTTTGGATGATTGTTGGAGTACCTGCGGAGTCCCATCCCGATGAACATCGGGTGGCCCTGATCCCTGCCATGGTACCGACCCTGATCGAGACAGGACTCGAGGTCCTGGTCGAGGAAGGAGCGGGGGAGCATGCCGGCTTTCCTGATAAGGGATACCAGGAGCAGGGCGCACATCTGGAGTCCGACCGGGCCCAACTCTTCTCCTCAGCCGACCTGCTTTTGAAAGTCCACAATCTCACATCGGAGGCCGGAGCTAACGAGATGGAGATGATCCGCTCAGGCCAGGTCCTGCTGGGACTGTTAAATCCACTGGGCAACTCGGCAGCGATCGAACAGCTTGCGGCCAAGGGGACAACCTCTTTTGCCCTGGAGTTTCTGCCTCGCATCAGCCGGGCACAATCGATGGATGCGTTGACCTCCATGGCCATGATGGCGGGGTACAAAGCCTCCCTGATGGCAGCCAATACAGTCACGAGAATGTATCCCATGATGATGACGGCAGCCGGCACCATCACCCCCGCCAGGGTCTTCGTGATCGGGGCCGGAGTGGCCGGACTGGAAGCCATCGCCACCTCGCACCGTTTGGGGGCGGTAGTTCAGGCCTATGACGTCCGCCCGGCGGTCAAGGAACAGGTGGAGAGTCTGGGAGCCAAGTTCGTCGAACTGGAACTGGATACCGAGGAAGCTGAAGGATCGGGGGGGTATGCCCAGGTCATGGATGAAGACTTCTACCGCCGCCAAAGAGAACTGATGGCCCAGGTGGTGGCCCAGTGCGACGTGGTCATCACGACGGCCCTGATTCCCGGTGCCAAGGCCCCCATGCTCATCACCAGGGAAGCCGTGGAAGGCATGCGTCCAGGGTCAGTCATCATCGACCTGGCAGCCGAGGGAGGGGGCAATTGTGAGCTCACTCAAGCGGGAGAGACCCTTGAAATCCATGGCATCACCATCATGGGCCCCGTCAATCTGGCTTCCGCCCTTCCCTATCATGCCAGCCAGATGTACTCCAAGAACCTGACCTCCTTTCTGCAAAACCTGATCAAAGAGGGAGAGATTCACCTAAACCAGGAAGATCCGATCATTGCCGATACCCTGCTCACCCACCAGGGCGAGATCGTCAACTCTCGCCTGCGTGAACGTCTGGGCCTGGGTGAACTGGACCCGGCCGGCAATCCAAAGGAGTAGTACCTAATGGAAGTTTTCGTCGCCGCCCTGACCATCTTTATACTGGCCCTTTTTCTGGGGTTCGAGATCATTACCAAGGTGCCTCCCCTTCTTCACACGCCTCTCATGTCCGGGGCCAACGCCATCTCGGGCATCACCCTGGTGGGGACACTGGTGACCGCCGGATCGCAGTTGAGTACTCTCACCACCGTTTTAGGCTTCCTGGCCGTGGCCATGGCGACCGCCAACGTGGTGGGAGGGTTCCTGGTGACCCACCGAATGCTCCAGATGTTCCGTAGAAAGGACTAACCTTGTCCCAAGCACTCATCAATCTTTTCTATCTGGCGGCGGCCGTCCTCTTTATCC
>JAPYTY010000189.1 GCA_029942065.1 Acidobacteriota bacterium
AGGCCTTCCATCTTGACGATCGGATCTATCTCGAGATCGCCGACAACATTCTGAAAAATCCCTTGTTTCCCTTCGACTATCGCATTGTTTTTGAGGGTCTGGTAGCTCCTGATGCGGCCAGTCATGGTCATCTGCCTCTGATCTCCTACTACCTCGCCTTCCTGAAGGTGATCACGGGAAGCGAAAGTGAATGGATCTATCATCTGGCCTTTCTGGTCTTTCCTGTTCTGGGTGCGGTCGGATTTTATGATCTTGCCAAGGGGCACCTGCGGTTTCCGCTTCCAACCGCATGCCTGCTGGCGTTTTCACCGGCTTTTTTTGTGTCGAGTCACACCCTGATGACGGATGTTCCCCTGGTGGCCTTCTGGGTCTTCTGCCTTTCCCGATTTTTTAGAATCTGTGAGGGTCAGGCCGGCAGGCTGGACTGGCTGTTGTGTGGATGGAGTCTCCTGGCGGCCGCTTTCGTTTCCATGTTGACTGCAGGGCTGATCATCCTGATGGTGGCCTACCTGATCATCAATGGAGGCATCAAGGGGGAGCAACTGCCGGCCGGCAGATGGGTTTGGCCAATGGTCGGCCTTTTGTCCCTTCCCATCCTTTTGTGGATGATCTGGCAACTGCGTGCGTATTTTCACTATGACCGCTTTGTTCTCATCAACACCTTCCTTCTCATGAGCAAGCAAGAAGCCTTCGGTTGGGAGCTGATGGGAGCCAAGAGTCTCAGCTTTATCCTGAATGTGGGTGGGGTGTTCATGTTTCCCCTGGCCCTGTGGTACGGATTTTCCCGTCGGATCAGCCTGCGGATCCTGCTGTTGATATTTTTTCTGTCTTTTGTGCCTTTTTATGCCCTGTTCACGGGATGGACGTGGATCCAGATCTTCTTGTTTTCGCTGTTTCTGTCCTCGGGTCTGTTGGCAGTGTGGCACCTCTGTTGCCTGACTTTCGGGTTTCTGGTCTGTGGGTGGAAGGAGTTGCGGCTTTCCGGGTTTGGTCACCTGGCACACTCATTTGGAGCGCTTCGCTCCCCGGTGTCCGGAGAGCCGAACTCACGACAACAGTCGGAATTCGTGAGATGGCGCAAGCGGGAGTTACTTTTTCTGCTCTGGTTTCTGGGCATTGGTTTCACCTGTCTTGTTGCCTACTACACCGGCTCGGTGCGCTATACGTTGTTGGCTCTGCCCCCTCTGCTGTTGCTCTGGACAAGGGCATTGGAGAGGCGAATCGAAGAAGTCTACTTTCTCAGAAATCTGATCTGGGCAAGTGTTGTTTTGACCGCCATCTACTCGATGCTGATTGGCTACGGCGACTACCGTTTTGCGGGGACGTACCGCGGGATCTCCGAAGAGATCACCCGTCAATATGCCCAGCCGGGAAGGACTTTGTGGTACTCGGGAGAATGGGGCTTTCGTTACTATTTTGAGCGAAATGAGGCGAGACTTCTCACCGCGACGGATGTGGGACCCAAGGTAGGAGATGTGATCATCAAGCCCTTTTTAGCCACCCCATGGGTTACCCTTTACGATGGTCCTGAGTACTCCGAACTACTGGATCAACATACCCCTCGCATGGACTATCCACTTCGTATCCTTGATTTTTCTTCTCATGCCGGATTCTATAGCAGTTGGTTCGGGGCTCTTCCCGTTAGCATCACCAGTGGAGAACGGTGGGAGTGGTTCAATGTCTTTCGTGTGATCAAGGAGTACGACGGGCCCATTCCCGAACAACAACGGTATCCACTGGGGCGGTGACCGGGTGGGCAGCCCTTGTGAATGATCATGGATCGGTGTTAGCGGGGGGAGGGGTTTGCCCACAACCGGGCCTGGCTTTGATCCGGGAGGTCCCAGGTCTTCACCTCGTGCCAACCTTCCTCTCTCAGTCGGCGGTACACTTCATTGTTGAGGCCGGTGATGTAGCGCAGTCCCTGAAATCCGGTTTTTCCCACCACCAGATCCAGCGAGTTGATGGCATCGACTGAGTCAGTATTGTCGCCTAGCCGTCTTACCTGGAGTGAAACACCGGCCCTCAATGCATGGAGCTTTAACGCCTCCGGGTGAAAATGAGAGAGAGACGGAACGAACCCGACCCTCTGGGAGTCGTCCATGAATTCCACCATCTCCTCGAATCTCCAGTTTTCACGACGAGGCGGTCCGGCCACCTCAAAATAGTGGGATTGGTAGAGGACCCATTCCTGTTGAATCGTCTGGTAATCACTATCCTCCGTTTCCCAAAAAGCGATCTTGGTCGGATGTAAAGGAGATACAAAAGAGACGCTGAGGAACTGGAAAAAGGCGAACAGAAAGATTCCGGCAGCCCATTTCCTGTGCTTTCTCCACGGGTAAATGAGAATCGCTGCCAGCGGAGGAACCAGGGGTAGGGCGAAGCGTGGGTCTTTTGGGGTTACAAAAATAAGAAGAACCAACCCGCCCAGAAGCCACCACCAGAGAAATCGCACGACATCGGGAACATCCCGCCAGTTCTTCAAGGAGTAAAGGGCACTCCATATCCAAGCGAGGGTCAGCGGCAGAAAAAGAAAGTAACTGGAAAGGGCTCGGGGGTAGTAAATCCAACCCCAGATGGTTGTCAACCCAGGTTCGCCGTGACGCGGATAGGGCTTCCACGGGATGAGTGAAGTTTGTACGGTTGTGGGATAGCGGTCGAGAAGGCCGTTCAAGTTGGGGAGAAACCAGAGAAAAATAATCGGAATGGCTACGATTGCAGCATCCATCAGATTGACCAGGGCTCGCTTCCGGTTTTTCGCCTGACCGAGAGCGAAGCAAACCGGCAGGAGCAGATAAACGGGAAAGGTCCATTTCGTCAGCGTTCCCGCTGCACAGGCCAGTCCGAACGCCAGGCTCCATCCCTTTCCTTCGAACCACCTGCTTTTCACCAGGCAAAATCCAGCAGCCGCCACCCAGCCCGCCATGAGTCCATCAAGAAGTGAGAGGCGGCTCGTCCAGGCTACAAAAGGAAAGAGCAGGGTGAGCAGCCCAGCCCAGACCGCCACTTCTTTGTTCATGAAAAAAGAGGCGATTCCAAAGGTGCAGCAGGATAGAAGAAACATGCCCAAAAAATTGGAAAGCAGCGGCAGGAATTGATTTTGAGAAAAAACAGACAGGACCAGGGCTTCCTGGAGATAATACAGAGGCGGGTAATGGGTGCTGATCTGGGAAAACCCTTCCCATAATTTTCCTGCCTGCATGGCTTGCCAGTATTCCCAGCCTTTTAACTGGTGATGGGCTGCATCCCATATCGGCGGCAGATCGGTTCTTGATTCCCAAAAACAATGAATCAAAAAGATCAGTGCAAAGAAGGCCATGAAGGAGATGAGCGGTGTTATTTTCAGCTGATTTGCCCTCTCTGGAGTTTTTTCAATCACGTCGCTTCCAAGTATAACTTTCAACCCCGATTCTCTTGCCTTGATAATTAAATATGCGGGCGAGAAGGCAGTGATGACCCCAAAGGCCCACCCTGAGCACTCTTGTGAACCGGGACCCGGGAAATGACGAAGAACGGATGGGCGGGCAGGCCGGGTTCAGGCTCACTTGACCGCCTTTGGGCACTCTGTTAAATTCCGCCGAAAACAGGAAATGATACCGGTTCCCGACCTCCAGGGACGGATTCCCGAAGGGTGACAGGCCAAGAGTCATTTTGAAAAAAGTTCATCTTTATTCCTTGAGTTTTATTCTTTTCGCCTTTCTTTTTTCACTTCTCTTTCTGATCACGGAACTGATGATCCGGCGGTCTCATCTGGGAGATCAGGAGGGCCGGTATGACGTTGAAGAAACCTCATTCATGCCCACCCGGCTGAAGAGCAACTTTCGGGGAGAGCTCCTGGGCATACCGTTTTCCACAAATCAATACGGATTCAGGGATGAAGAAGCATTTGCCCAAGTACCTCCTCCCGGGGAATTTCGAATCCTATCACTGGGGGACTCGGTAGGATTCGGACTGGCGATTGAAGCGGCGGACCATTACAGCAAGGTCGCCGAACGTCGCCTCAATGGTCTGGATCCATCCCGAAGCTATCGCGTCGTCAATGCGGGGGGACAGGGATACAGTCCTTCAAGCTACTACGTTTATCTGAGAGAGGAGGGACTTCAGGTCGAGCCCGGCATGGTGATTGTTGAAATTGAGCTTTGCAACGATGTCCCGGATGAAGCATTGCTCAGCTGGAGGGGACAAAACGGTGAGGGGTTTCCAGATTCCATCGTGGGTGGCCGTTATCTGGTTGGCTGGGATGGGAATTTGCTGGGAACCTACTCCAGAGGAAGCCATCTTTTCGAGAAGACCTACACCTACACCATTTTTGTCCGTCGACTGTTGAATTTACTGTACCGGATCTATCCGACTGAACCTTTTTACAGTGTTCCCGGATCAACGGTTTACTACACTTTGGGATTTGACCGGTTTGTCCTGGATGAAGCAAGGATCGAGGCGGGTTGGCAGAGACTTTTCGGAGCGCTCGATGCAATGCATCAACTGTTGAAAGAACAACAAATTCCATTTCTGCTCATGATTCTTCCCTCCAGCTACATTTATCAAAACGAAGGAGATCAAAAACGATTTGCCTCCGGACTGCTGAAAAGGGCCATATCCACGGCTGAAGAGAAGGGGCTGCCCTACCTGACCTTGACGGAGGCCCTTAGGCAAGAGGGCGGAGAGAAGCTATTCATGGACTTCGTACACTTGACCGAAGAAGGAAATCAGGTGGTAGGAGATGCCCTCTCGGAACACCTTACACAGATGTTAGGTCTGCAAACTGCCGGGGACTCGACTGAAAATGGTCCCCGTTAACATCCTCGGAGGCTCTTTATCATAGACCCGACCGGGTGAAATTCGGGTCATGACGGTTTGCAACCCAACCGCC
>JAPYTY010000190.1 GCA_029942065.1 Acidobacteriota bacterium
TCGTGAAGGAGGCCACACGGTCGGCGCCGGCGCCATTTCCGACATTGTGGAATAGACATGGTCGAAGAAAAGATTAGAATTCGATTAAAAGCCTACGATCACCGAGTATTGGACCAGTCGGCGACGGAGATCGTGGATATTGCCAAGCGGACCGGAGCACGGGTTTCAGGGCCGGTTCCCTTACCCACCTCGATTAATCGTTACACGGTCTTGCGTTCGCCTCATGTGGACAAGAAATCCCGGGAGCAGTTCGAAATCCGGACCCACAAGCGGCTAGTGGATATCCTGGAACCGACGCCGCAAACCGTGGATGCCTTGATGAAACTGGATCTCCCTGCGGCGATCGACGTCGAAATCAAGGCCTTCGGGGCGGAAAAGGAATAAGACGGACTACCTGAAAGCAGGCATGGCTAAAAAAGAAGAGCAAGAGCAACCTCAGGCCGAAGCGGCCAACGCGGATCAGTCAGAGCCGATTGAAGACGTGAAGGCTGAGGAATCGAAGTCCGCCAAAAAAGCGGAGGCAGGAGATTCGAGCCAGGCCGAAGCAGCGAAGGCGAGCAAGTCCAAGGAGGCCAAAGAGGAAGCCAGCGCTGATCAGCCGGAACCGGACCCGGAGGCTAAATCGCCTGAGTCGGACCAGGTGATCAAAGCGGTGACCGGTCTGATTGGGAAGAAGTTGGGGATGACCCAGGTCTTTGACGAAGAAGGCAGGGCCGTGCCGGTGACCGTCATCCAGGCTGGGCCGTGTGTGGTGGTGCAGAAGAAGACCCTGGAGAGGGAAGGGTACGGTTCCCTGCAACTGGGGTTGGTGGAAAAGGCCAAGTATCGAGCCAATAAGCCGGTCGAGGGCCATTTCAAAAAGGCGGGCGTTCCTCCCACGAGGCATTTAAAAGAGTTTGCCTTCTCGGAGAACGAAGGCGATTCCGTCAAGGTTGGCGATCAGATACTGGTTCAGAACGTGTTCAGGGCTGACGATAGGGTCAACGTCTCAGGGCTGACGATCGGTCGAGGTTTTCAAGGGGTCATGAAGCGACATGGATTTTCAGGAGGGCAGGCAACCCACGGGTCCATGTTCCACAGGAAGCCCGGATCGATAGGGGCGAGTGCTTATCCCAGTCGTGTCATGCCGGGCATGAAGGGTCCCGGGAGAATGGGAAACCAGAAGGTTCAGACTCGAAACCTGAGGGTGGTTCAAGTTGATCAGGAAAACCATTTGCTGGTGGTCAAGGGAGCAGTGCCCGGTAGCACGGGCGGGTACGTTACGATCACGCTGGCGTAAAATTTCGAGAAAGCCATGGTTGAAGTTGAAGTTAGAGATCTCAAGAACAAGGTGGTGGAGAAGATGAGCCTCGCCGAGGAGGTGTTCAACTACACCGCCCGGGAGACCCTGGTCTGGGAGGCAGTGATGGCCTATCAGGCAGCTCAGCGCAAGGGTACTCATGCGACCAAGACAAGGGCTGACGTTCGAGGAGGTGGGAAGAAACCCTGGAAGCAAAAAGGCACAGGCCGTGCTCGGGCGGGAAGTATTCGCAGTCCCTTGTGGAAAAAAGGCGGAGTCACATTCGGGCCGCAGCCCCGGGATTATGAGCAGTCCTTTCCCAAGAAGAAGCGTAAAGGTGCCCTGAAACTGGTGCTCAGTGACAAGCTGAGGAATCAGAAGCTGACTGTCATCGACGAGTTTTCCCTGGAGTCTCCTCGAACCAAGGAATTTTTGGGCGTTCTGGAGAATTTCAGCCTGGAAGAGAAAATCTTGATCGTGGATGATCGCGAAAACCGGAACCTTTACCTGAGCTCGCGAAATTTGCCGAAGGTTACATCGGTTCCGACAGTGGGCCTGAATGTGTACGATTTGCTGAATTGTCAGCATCTGCTCATCAGCAGGCGGGCCATCCTGGCAATTCAAGAGGCATTGCAAAAATGACACGGTCTGTTCACGATACCATTCGATATCCTCACGTGACGGAAAAGAGCACGCTCAAGAAAGAGGAGCAAGAAGGGCGCGTGGTGACTTTCCAGGTGGAAATACGGGCCAACAAGCACCATATCCGGGAGGCCGTGGAGCGCATTTTCGATGTAAAGGTTGAAAAGGTGCGAACCGCGATCGTTCGAGGCAAAATCAAGAGGCAAGGAAAAACTTCAGGTCAACGGCCCAACTGGAAAAAAGCCTATGTCACGTTGAAGCCGGGACAAAAACCCATTGAATTTTTCGAAGGCGTGTAAAGAATATGCCAATTAAGCGCTTCAATCCGACTTCTCCAGGAACGCGGTTCCGTTCCGTTCAAACGGGAGAAGGGCTGACCAAGATCAAACCCTTGAGGAGCTTGACCCAGGGGAAAAAGAGAATCAGCGGCCGAAACAACTACGGCAGTATTTCCGTCCGGCGCCGTGGAGGTGGACACAAGCGAAGATATCGAGTTATTGATGCCCTGCGAAACAAGGATGGGATTTTGGCCACGGTAGCGGCCATTGAATACGATCCGAATCGAAGCGCACGGCTGGCGCGGTTGCATTACGTTGATGGTGAGAAACGTTATATTGTAGCGCCTCACGGGCTTCGTCCCGGGGATCAGGTGGTTTCGGGAGCCGATGCGGACATTTTGCCGGGAAATAATCTTCCGATGATCAATATCCCACTGGGGACGGTGATTCACAATGTGGAATTGACCCGGGGAAAAGGGGGCCAACTAGCTCGGTCGGCGGGCGCGTCGGCGCAGCTGGTGGCCAAAGAAGGGAACTACGCGCAGGTGAGGCTGCCCTCAGGGGAAGTGAGGAAAATCCACATCTTATGCCGGGCCACGGTGGGTCAGATCGGGAACGTGAATCATGAGAATATTTCGCTGGGAAAAGCGGGCGCTCAGCGTTGGCGTGGTCGCCGTCCCAAGGTACGGGGAGTGGCCATGAATCCGGTTGATCATCCGATGGGTGGAGGCGAGGGGAAGGCTTCGGGTGGGCGTCATCCTTGTTCTCCCTGGGGTTGGAAAACAAAGGGATACAGGACTCGGAATAACAAGAGGACGGACCAATTCATTATCAGGAGACGAAAGAAAAAGTGATTCAGCTGACCGTAGGGGCGCACGGCCGTGAAATTTTGGGTCAGGGGTCAGGGGTCAGGGAGCTTTAAAATGCCTAGATCAGTAAAAAAGGGACCGTTCATTGATGATCATCTTCTCAAGAAGATTCGCCATTTGAATGAAACCAATGATAATACGGTGATTCGAACCTGGTCTCGCAGGTCGACCATCTTCCCGGATATGGTAGGTCATACCATTGCGGTTCACAATGGGAAGAAGTTTATTCCTGTTTACATCACCGAAAACATGGTGGGCCATAAGCTGGGAGAGTTCTCGCCAACCCGGACCTTCAAAGGGCATACCACCAGGACGGAGAGGGCGTCCCGACTTCGATAACTCCAAGTTGAGTGAATAGCCATGGAAGCCAAGGCGACAGGAAAGTACATCAAAGGGTCTTCTCAGAAGGCTCGTCTTGTGATCGACCTGATCCGGGGGAAAAAGGTTGAACAAGCTCTGAGTATTCTGGAGTTCTCCCGCAAGCGTGCGGCCGGGCCCATCGAGAAGGTTCTCCGGTCGGCCATTGCCAATGCCGAAGAGCGTGCTCCAAACCTGGACGTGGAAGAGCTCTTCGTGAAGGAAGCGTTTGTGAACATGGGCCCGACCAAGAACAGATACCGAGTGCGGCCGGCTCCCATGGGGCGGGCCTTTCGCGAAAGAAGGCATCAGAGCCACATCACCGTTCGGATTTCCGATGGTCAGGACGAGGAGGAGTAGGACGTGGGGCAAAAAGTACATCCCTATGGATTTCGTTTAGGCTACCATCTGACCTGGAAGTCCAGGTGGTTTGCCCAGAAAGATTATGGGCGGCTGCTCCATGAGGATCTGAGGATCAAAAGGGAGCTCAAGGGCCGTTTTTATCATGCGGGAATTGCGCTGATCGAGATCGAAAGAGCGGCGAATAAGCTGACGGTGATCGTTCACACGTCTCGGCCTGGAATTATCATTGGCCGCAAGGGGAGTGAGATTGACAAGCTCAAGGCCGATCTTCAGGTTGCCACCGGGAGAGACGTGTACATCAATATCCAGGAGGTGCATAAGCCGGAACTGGAGGCCCAGCTGGTAGCTGAATCGGTCGCCCAGCAACTCGAGAAGCGAGTGGCCTTTCGGCGGGCTATGCGCCGAGCGATTGATACCAGCTTGAGGTTTGGCGCCAAGGGAATCAAGGTAAGGTGTGGCGGTCGGCTCAACGGAGCAGAAATTGCGCGTGCGGAATGGTATCTACATGGTCAACTGGCTCTTCACACACTTAGGGCGGATATCGATTATGGGTTCGCCCAAGCCTATACGACCTACGGTGTCATTGGTGTGAAAGTTTGGATCTACAAGGGTGACATCTACGAATCCAAGGAGAAACCCCTCGGGCTTTAAGGAGTTTTACTCGCCATGTTGATGCCGAAGAAGGTTAAGTACCGAAAACAGCAAAAGGGCCGAATGAAGGGCAAGTCAATGGGGGGGAGCAAGGTCAGTTTCGGTCAGTATGGTTTAAAGGCGGTTGAGCCGGGAAGAATCTCCAACCGTCAGATTGAAGCGGCTCGCATCGCCATCACCCGCCACGCCAAAAGAGGTGGGAAGCTTTGGATCCGGATTTTTCCCGACAGGCCTGTTACCAAAAAGCCTGCGGAAACCCGAATGGGTAAGGGCAAAGGGTCTCCGGAAGGATGGGTCGCGATCGTTCGGCCCGGCCGGATCTTATATGAGGTTGAAGGTTTATCCGAAGAGGTGGCCCGTGAGGCGTTTCGACTGGCGTCTCAAAAACTTTCGATCAAGACCAAGGTTGTGACGCGGTACGCAGG
>JAPYTY010000191.1 GCA_029942065.1 Acidobacteriota bacterium
CCCTCCAGCAAACTGAGAGTTTTCCCACCCGTAAACGGTCCTGTTATCCGGAGCACGGACTCTGTCATGGACCCGAAGTCTCTTTCGGTCAGGTCCAAGCTGGATGCCGGATCGCTCCGGTGGGCATCAAAGCCGGCACCAATCACCACGCTGGGCAGCTGGGAAATGCAGGTGGACTGCGTGACCAACGGCCCCGCCGCACTGGAACGTTTGCGCACCGGGAACGGCAGCGATCAGCCCTATGCCCTTGCCATCCTCGACCAGCAAATGCCCGGCATGGACGGCCTGACGCTGGCCCGCCTGATCAAGGCTGATCCCGTGCTGAAATCAGTCCGGCTCATCCTGCTTACCTCCTTTGGCCAACGCGGAGACGGTGAAAAAGCGCGGGCGGCGGGATTTTCAGCCTACCTGACCAAACCAATCCGCCAATCACACCTGCACGATAGCCTGGTGACCGTGCTGGCTCGGGAGGATGAAAAAGCCCTGACACCCCTGGTCAACCGCCATACCCTGGCCGAAGCCCAGGGCCTGTCGCGTGCCCGGATTCTGATGGCCGAGGACAACATCGTGAACCAGAAAATCGCGGTGCGGCTGCTTGGAAAACTGGGCTGCCGCGTCGACGTGGTTGCCAACGGATTGGAGGCGGTCAAGGCCCTGGACTCTTTGCCCTACGATCTGGTCTTCATGGATTGCCAGATGCCGGAGATGAATGGCTATGAAGCCACCGCTGCCATCCGCAAACAGGAAGAAAAAACAGGCTTTCACAGAACGCTTGTTGCCATTACCGCCAACGCCATTCACGGCGACCGTCAGAAGTGTCTTGAAGCCGGGACGGATGATTATCTTTCCAAGCCCATTCAACCCGAGAAACTCCGGGCTATTCTTGGAAAATAGTGGCCCAAAAGCACCACACCGTCAAAGCAGCTAAAGAGTCCGGCCCCCCTCACTCCGTTGAAACAACAGACGGAAGATGAACCCGAGGTGTTCCAGGAGTTGATCCAGATTTAACCGGACTGCGGCCTTCTCGTTCCCCGCCCTCGGGCTCGACACCAGGTGTACAGAGTCGACCCCACCACTATTCAGGTATAATTCAAAGTTGCCCGGATAGGGCTAAACTCCGACTGCCACAATGATGAGCAAGTTTGAAGAACTCACCGAATTAAAGGAGCGTGCCGAGGCGCTTCCTCCCGAGGCCACCGAGGCCATTGCCGAACTGACCCTTCGCATCACCCAATTAGAGGAGAGCATCGGGAAGGAGAATGCAACGGCCTGGGATCAGGTCCAGCTCTCCCGTCATGAGAACCGCCCCTATACGCTTGATTTCATCGAGCGGCTTTTCACCTCCTTTCGGCCCATTCACGGGGATCGAAGGTTCGCCGATGACACGGCCATCGTGGGAGGAATGGCTCTCCTGGAAGACCAGCCGGTGATGGTGATCGGCCAGCAAAAAGGGCGCAACACCAAAGAGCGTATCTACCGTAACTACGGAATGGCTAAGCCGGAAGGTTACCGCAAGGCAGTTCGACTCATGCAAATCGCTGAAAAGTTCAACCGTCCCATTTTGACCTTCATTGATACTCCCGGCGCTTACCCCGGTACCGGGGCCGAAGCCCGAGGTCAGGCCGAAGCCATCGCCCACAACCTTCGTACCATGGCCGAACTTCAGGTGCCCATCGTGGCGACCGTTCTAGGTGAAGGAGGAAGCGGAGGTGCGCTGGCCCTCAGCCTGGCGGACCGCATCCTCATGCTGCGCCATTCAATTTACTCGGTTATTTCCCCGGAAAGCTGCTCTGCCATTTTATGGAAAGATCAGGCCCACACCCAACAAGCGGCTCATGCTTTGCGCCTGACAGCCCCGGACCTGGAGCACTTCAAAGTCGTTGACGAGGTGGTTCCGGAGCCTCCGGAAGGTGCCCACAGTGACTGGGACGCGGCAGCCGCCCTGGTGAAGGAATCTCTGCTCCGTAATCTGGGAGAACTTCAGGTTCAAAGCGCCCAGCAGCGGCTCAGGGGCCGAAGCGAAAAATTCCGGCGGATCGGAGAATTCGTCGAATAATCGCATCGATCTCCGACGCCCCTGCATTCCTTACTGATGTTTGGCCCTGCACCCTTAGTGCCTCGTTCCATAAATACGATAACGTTTGCTGATGGTTCTTGTGAGGCGAGGTCAAGGAGCGAGGAGAAGGCGATGTCGGAAAACCACCGCCGACGAGCGCAACAGAAGTCACCGTATTTATGAAACGAGGTACTCAGTTGATAGAACTTTTGCCCAGCTCCTCCCGGACCTCCACAGCTAGTTCCGCCACTCATCTCGGGCGGTGAGGTGCCCGGCAAAGGACGTTGTGAGATGGATTTTGTCGTTGGCGGCTCCAGTTCTTTCCGGGACTTGCCGAAGGTTGCCCCATTTTCACCAGGCCCTTATTTTCACCCATCATCGCGGTTGGGTACAGGGTGGAAATTTACTGGGAAACCCGTATAATAAGGGGCTTCAGCGACTTAGAGTACAGGGGTAATTTTCGCACCATGAAGATCAAATCAGTTCGCGGCACTCACGATCTGCTGCCGGAGGCGACACAACTCTGGCAGGAAATCGAAGCCGCGGCCCGCCACAATTTCGGACTTTACGGTTACGCGGAGTTGCGAACTCCCATTTTCGAGGAGACCGAATTGTTCGCCCGCAGCATCGGAGCGGCAACCGACATCGTCCAGAAGGAAATGTACACCTTTGCCGACAGCAAGGGAAAAACTTTCAGTCTCCGGCCCGAGGGTACCGCCTCGGTCGTGAGAGCATTTATCGAACACGGACTCCATCACGACGGCGGCATCCACCGGCTTTACTACATCGGACCCATGTTCCGGCATGAGCGCCCCCAAAAGGGGCGCTACCGACAGTTTCACCAGATCGGGGTGGAGGTCCTTGGCTCCGATCACCCGGCCCTGGAGGCCGAGGTCATCGAGATGCTGCACAGGTTTTTCGAGCACCTGGAGGTCGAGGGCCTGGAACTGCTGGTGAACTCGGTGGGCTGCACCAACTGTCGCCCGGCTTACATCCAGCTCCTCAGAGAACAGCTGAACACTCAAGCCTCCGACTGGTGCTCGCAGTGTCGGCAGCGCGCCGAGACCAACCCGCTGCGCGTTCTGGACTGCAAGACACCCGATTGCCAGCCACTGATTGAAAAGCTTCCCACAATCGAGGAGCACCTCTGTGAGGAGTGCCGCCGGCACTTTTCCCGCTTTCGCAACTATCTGGACCTTCAGCAGGTTCCCTACCGGGTGGACCCCCGCCTGGTGCGAGGACTGGATTACTATGTACGGACCACTTTCGAGATGGTGAGCGATCGCCTGGGCCCGACCCAGAATGCCGTGGTGGGCGGAGGCAGATACGACGGACTGGTGGAAATCCTGGGCGGACCCGCCACCCGGGGATTCGGTTTCGCCCTGGGCATCGAACGGCTGGTAACAGTGATGGGAGAACGCCCGAACAAATCGCAGTCGGTCGCCCCGGATTTGTTTCTGGGATTTTTGGATGATGCATCCTTCGAGGAATGCATCCAGCTTGCTTCTCATCTTCGCGGCGAGGGAATTCACGCCTATCTCGATTTTCAGGGACGCAGTCTCAAGGCTCAGATGCGCCTGGCGAATCGCCTCGGCAGTCGTTTTACCTGCGTGGTGGGAGAAGAGGAGATGACCAGTGGCCGGTTTCCTCTCAAACGCATGGAAGACGGCCATCTGGTGACGGTGACTCGCGAGGAGATCTCGGTGCAGGTGAAATCCTGAGGTCGCGCTTTCGTGATTTCTTGATTTCTTGAGATTGGCATAAAAACCTGTTCGCACGAAAGAACGAACAAACGAAAGAACGAACAAACGAAACCATGGACCAACAGGGCGACCTCGAACGAACCATTGCCTGCGGAAAGTTGACCGAAGAACACGTGGACCAGACCGTCACCGTGATGGGATGGGTGGATCGTCGGCGTGATCTGGGCAGTTTAATCTTTCTGGATCTCCGGGATCGAGAGGGAATCATTCAGGTAGTGGCCTGTCCGGAGCACCCCCAGGGCTTGCAGAAGGCCAAGGAAATCCGCCCTGAACATGTGCTGGCCGTGACCGGGACGGTGCTGTGGAGGGATGAGGAGACGGTAAATCCCGAAATTCCGACCGGGCACCTCGAAATACGCGCCGAGGAAATCCGCCTGTTGAACCGATCCAAGACTCCACCCTTCCCCATCTCTACGGCTATCTCCGCCTCGGAGGAAACGCGTCTGGAGTATCGCTTTCTTGACCTTCGCCGGCAACGCCTTCAGCGCAACCTTCGTCTCCGCCATCGTATCTGCATGGAAATCCGAAACCTGCTGGACGAACTGGGGTTCTTCGAGATCGAAACTCCGTTTCTGACCAAATCCACGCCCGAGGGAGCCCGAGATTATCTGGTTCCCAGCCGGCTCCACCCCGGACACTTCTACGCTTTGCCCCAGTCGCCGCAAATCTTCAAACAGCTCCTCATGATCTCGGGTTTTGACCGCTACTTTCAGATCGTTCGCTGCTTTCGCGATGAGGACTTGCGTGCCGACCGTCAGCCGGAATTCACCCAGGTGGACCTGGAAGTCTCCTTTCCCCAGATGGAAACTATTTTCAAGATCGTCGAAACTCTACTGGTGAAAGTTTTCAGCCTGAACGGAATCGATGTCTCGACCCCGATTCCGAGGCTCACCTATCAGGAATCAATCTCCCGATTTGGAACCGACCGTCCTGATACCCGTTTCGGTCTGGAGCTGACGGATGTTACCGAGTGCTACGCTGAAACCCCTAAACAGGTGTTCCTCGAGATGATTCGTGAAGTGGCTTGCATCAAG
>JAPYTY010000192.1 GCA_029942065.1 Acidobacteriota bacterium
TTGTAGCGGCGCTCTTATGATCGACTCCGGCCCCCGCGGTCTTGGTTGAGAGTCAAACCCCGGAGCGTTGGGAGAAAAGGAAAAAATCCATGAACACAAAACAGGGAATAGGGTCGATTGCTATGGGGGTTGTGGTAGGTCTGCTGTTCTATTCGGTAGTGGGAGCCGAGCAGGCTTCCAGGCTCGACCTCAACGATGCGACCTTGTCGCAACTGGATGGCTTGCCGGGAATCGGTCCAGTGATCGCCAAGCGGATCATCCAGTTTCGTGAAGACAATGGTCCCTTCAAGCGGATCGAGGATCTGATGAACGTTCGCGGGATCGGCGAGAAGACCTTTTTGAAGCTCAGGGATCAGATAATGGTGGAGGAACCGGAGTAGGACTCAGGAGCCAGGAGCCAGGAGCCAGGAGGGGGAAGGTGGAAATGGTGGCCGCGAGGACGTTTGAAGATCTCGTGGTGTGGCGGAAAGCTCACACTTTTGTGCTTGAAGCTTATCGCCAGTCGAGGAGATTCCCGAGGCAGGAACTTTACGGACTCACCGTTCAGTTACGTCGTGCGGCTGTTTCAGTTCCAGCGAACATCGCAGTAGGATTCAAAAGAAACACCAAAGCCGACAAAGCACGTTTCATGAACATCGCCCAAGGCTCGCTGGAGGAATCCCGCTACTACCTGATCTTGGCGAAGAATCTATCGTACCTATCCATATCCGATCGTAACTTACTGAATCAGTTGGAAGAGGTCAGTCGTTTGTTGGAAGGTTATCGGAGGGGAATTCTTGCCCCATAACCCTTCGTTCTCCTGACTCCTGACTCCTGTCTCCTGGCTCCTGGCTCCTGCCTCCCGCTTCCCGCCTCCTGGATTCTATCTTTCATCTCCTGTAAATTGATCCCCACGTGATGTCTTCAAATGTTCGATTCCGCGGTGTTATTACTCCGATTACAACTCCTTTTTCCCCGCAGGGGGAAATTCTCCAGGAGGTTCTGGAGGGGAACCTGGAAAAATATCTCAGAACCTCTGCCTCTGGGTTTCTGGTGTTGGGGTCCAACGGCGAGGCGCCTCATTTAAGTCCCTCAGAAAAACTGGAAGTTACGCGGCTTTCAGGTGAGATCATCTCACCGGACCGGTATTTCCTGGTAGGGATTGCCTTCTCATCCCTGGTTGAAGCGTCAGAGTTTCTCGAAAAAATTGAAGGGCTTCGAATCGACGCGGTGCTGGTCAGCGTCCCTTCTTATTACAGAGATCGGATGAATGAGGAAGCGCTTCACCGATATTTTACCGAAATAGCCAATCGCAGTGCATTTCCGGTTCTGCTTTACAACATTCCCCAGTTCACGGGGCTGGCGATTGGCCCCGAAGTGGTGGGGAAACTGGCCGCCCATCACAATATTGTGGGAATGAAGGACAGTTCAGGTAACATTGGCTATCTTGAACGGGTACTCGAGCAGACTCAGAAGGAGGATTTTCAAGTGATTCTCGGTTCCGCTGGAAGTCTCGGCCCGGGTCTTGTTTTAGGTATTCGAGCTGCTATCCTGGCCGTTGCTTGTGTCTTGCCGGAAATGCCCCTACGGTTGATGAAGGATTATAAGGCCGGTGTTGATATTGGCAGTCAGCAAATTCAATTGGCTCGGGTTGCGAGGTGTGTGACGGATGACCATGGAATTCCTGGCCTGAAATACGCCATGGATCTGGTAGGTTTTGAAGGGGGACAGAGTCGTTTGCCCCTGCTTCCGCTCGATCAGGGTCAGAAGGTCGATATCGAGAGAGTGTTTGAGCCGTTTCTGGTCGAAATGAGCGGGCAGAGAACATGAAAATCGAGTGTGTGGACTATCGTGAACTCCCGGGGCAGCATCCTCTCTTCTCCAGCTATCTGTACGACTATGACAGCGTCGAAGCCCTTTATAGCGATCCCCTGCACCTGAATCTGGATTCCCTGAAACGGCGAGCCGATTCCGTGATCGAAAAGCCCCCCCTGTTTCCGCGGGATCAGTTGATTGAGATGATGACGAGCTTTAATCAAAAGGTTGGAGCTGGGGAGGAGACCTTCCGCAATCTCGAAAAACTGAAGTCCTCCCGTGCCGTAGCCGTTGTCACGGGCCAGCAGACGGGTTTTCTGGGTGGGCCGGCTTTCAACATGTATAAGGCCCTTACTGCGATTCGCCTGGCCCAGATTCTTACTGAAGCAGATTATTTGGCCGTTCCCGTTTTCTGGCTGGCCACTGATGATTCCGATTTTGAGGAAGTCCATTCCACGTCGTTTTTTGGTGAAGATGATGAGCTCTTTACCGTGGGGTATCAGGACGTGGAGAACGATCGTTCGCGGATGGCCGGGACGGTGTCTCTGGAAAATGTAGAGGAATGCCTCGAGCATCTTCAGTCTCGTGGGCCCAAGGGAGAATTCAAAGCAGAGATTCTTGACATGCTTCGGGAAACCTATCATCCTGCCAAAAATTTTGGTGAAGGCCTGGGCTCGTGGTTGAGTCGCCTTTTTGAACCTTACGGCCTTGTGCTCTTTGACGCGCTAACCCCCGGCTACAAACGAAATCTAAAATCTTTGTTTCAGGTTGCTATCAGTCAACGAAGCCAGATTGTCGAGGCATTGACCCGGAGAGCGGACCTGCTCAGGGAAAAGGGTTTCAGCCCTCAGGTCAAGGTCTCAGATTCGGAAAGTCTGATTTTCTGGAAAGAAGGGGAAAGACGGTACAAGTTGGAGTATGGGGGGAAGGGCGGTTATGAAACAAAGACCGATCTTTCGGTGAAGTTAAGTGGTGAGGAACTGCTCAAGGCTCTGGACGATGAGCATCTGGCCCCCAACGTCCTTTTGCGCCCCATTCTTCAGGATCATTTGTTTCCGACTGTAGCCTACGTCGGCGGTCCCTCGGAGGTGGCCTACTTTTCCCAGATCGAGGCCATCAGTCAGTTCTGGGGTCAGGAAATGACGGTGTTTCCACGTGTGGGAGTGACTGTCGTGGATCGTAAGTCGCAACGTTTGCTCAAAAAGTACGGGATCAAGGCCTCAGATCTTTTGCAGCTCACCTCCGAAGAGGTATCCCATAAGATTCTCCAGGGCAGTGACTCCGGCCAGATTCTGGAGAGACTGAAGGGCGTCCGGAGTAATATAAAGGCCCAATTGAATTCACTGCAGGAGGAACTTCAGAAGGCGGATCCTACGGTTGCGGAAATGCTGGTGGGAACGGAAAAAAAGATGGTCTATCAGATCGAGAAGCTGGAAAAACGATTCGTTTCTAACCACCTGACTCGTGCCGAGAATCTCGGACAGCATCTGGATTATCTCTACTCCCGTCTTTATCCCAAGGGGAAGCTCCAGGAACGCGTTGTGAACTTTAATCAGTTTTTGAGCGAAGAGGGAACGCCTCTTGTTGAGCGTCTGATGGAAGCTGTCAATCCATTTTGCCCGAGTCATCATCTCGTTTATCTGTAGCCCGTATCATGCAGTAGAGAGTTTATGCACAGCCAGGCCTGAAAAGAATGTTTCATCGCCATTACCAGGTTTATTCCAATTTACTTCTGAGCTCAGATGTCCTCTCGGGGCTCTCGGGGCTCTTCGGTGCCTATTATCTGCGTTACTATCTGGTCAGGTTCGCTCCACTGGAATTGAGTCGCTACTTTAATCCGGAGCTTCTACCCTTCCGTGAGTATCTTTTCTACTATCTGGTCTTTGTTCCTCTCTGGGTAGCTCTCTTGATGCTGACCCAGCGGTATTCCGAAGTCATGCGCCGCTCCTTGAAACGACAGGCGCTGCGGGTAGTCCAGTTTATGGCAGCCACAGGCGTCCTGATGGCGTTCCTTACTTACAGCTTCAAACTCGCTGTTAGCCGGCCGGTATTCTTTCTTTTCCTGGTGCTTGCAGGTCTCCTGCTGGTCCTCAGCCGAGTCATCATGCACTGGGTTTTGCGCAGCCGCAATGTCAGCGAACACAACCAGATCAAGATCCTGATCGCCGGTACCGATGAACAGGCCAGAGCGGTGGGAAAGCTGCTGAAAGGCTATCAAATGTGGGGATATCAGGTCGTAGGATACCTGACCACCGGACCGAACGAGGACAAGGACTCGGGATTACCGATCCTGGGATCCCTCGAAGAATTGCCGCAGTTATTGCAAACTCGCATCGTCGCCGATGAGATCATCTTTTCGGGTGCTCATCGCAGTAATCTCCCGGAATTTGAAGCCATGATCAGGCTTTGTGAGGAACTGGGAGTTCGAACTCGTGTAACCGCCGAGTTTTTCCCGACCTCAACCTCCCGAGTTTCGCTGGAATTTCTTGAGAACCTCCCTCTTCTTACCTTTTCAACTGTGCCTGAGCACAATGTCGCCATCATAGCCAAGCGCATTGTCGATTTCCTGGTGGCGGCCATCATACTGATCGTGTTTTTCCCGTTGATTCTGGTGACGGCAGTCCTGGTCAAGTCGACCTCTCCGGGTCCGGTGTTTTATAGCCAGATTCGGTGTGGGCTCTATGGACGGAAATTCAAGCTTGTCAAGTTCCGTACCATGGTCGATGGGGCCGAAGACAAGCTGTGGGAGATCAAGCATCTCAATGAGATGGAAGGACCCGTTTTCAAGATGAGAAACGATCCGCGCGTGACATCTGTCGGTCGAGGTTTGCGTAAATTCAGTGTGGATGAGTTGCCCCAGATTTGGAATGTGATCAAAGGGGAAATGAGTATTGTGGGTCCCCGTGCTCCCCTGCCGGAGGAGGTTGAAAACTATCAGACCAGGCAGAGGCGTCGTCTGAGTGTAAAGCCTGGGATCACCGGTCTTTGGCAGGTCTCGGGCAGAAATGACATCGATTTCCATAAGTGGATGGAGTTGGACCTGCAATCTATCGACAAC
>JAPYTY010000193.1 GCA_029942065.1 Acidobacteriota bacterium
CGAAAACGAGAGACACCGGAACGTGAAACAAGTGGCGGCAGATTCCCTGCACCGACTGAAGGATTAGAGGAGCCTGGATCAGGGTGATCTCCAAGGCCAAGGACACCCGTTTGGGCCGCGATGGAGGGGCACCACAGACCAGGCCATCTCAAAAACCGCCCCGATCCTGAATCAGGCATGTAGGACAAAACAGATCAGGTATTTGTTTCCGGAATGTGGGAGGCCCCTCCCACACTCCGGAAACGTGTAATACGCTGGTCGAAGACCAGCGTTGGTTGCCTTCAAAACCCTGTAGCCTTATCATCTAGGTTCCTTTTAGCGGGCAAGCAGGGGGATATTCTGAGACGCCTGGCACCAACTGACTGATGGAGAAACATATGAAAAACAGAAAGTTTGTGAGAGTTCTGAGTTGCAGTCTTGCGTTGAGCTTCACGGTTTTTGCGGGAATCTCCGCACCCCAGAGCTCCACTGCGACGGAAGCTGAGTCCGCGGATGGGGATCGGGAATCAGGAGAACTCCGGGTGCCCCTGGCTCCTGCATTTTCGGCCCAACAGCTCACGGCATTGCCCGAGCAGAACTGGGTCACCAACGGCGGTACCCTGTTCAACCAGCGCTACTCGCCGTTGACCCAGATTTCCAGGGATAACGTGGCCGGCTTGAAGGGCGTCTGGGAGGTACACCTGAACTCGGCCATGGAGACCAAGTACCGGGGAGAGGCCCAGCCTCTGGTCTACCGAGGGGTGATCTATGTGATCAGCGCCGCCGATGATGTCTTTGCCGTGGAAGTGAAGTCGGGACGCATCCTCTGGAGGTATGAGGCTAAACTGGATCCTGAAATCAACACGGTCTGCTGCGCATGGACCAGCCGGGGGGTGGCCCTGGGAGACGGCAAGGTCTACCTGGGCCAGATGGACGGCCGTCTGATCGCCCTGGATCAAGAGACGGGAGAAACCCTCTGGTCCACTCAGGTGGAGAAATGGCAGGACGGTTACACCATCACCAGCGCTCCCCTTTACTATGACGGGATGGTGATCACCGGAATTTCCGGAGGCGAATTCGGCATCCGGGGGCAGATCACCGCCTACGATGCCAGCGACGGGCAGCAGGTATGGCGCTTTTATACCGTCCCCGGACCCGGTGAGTTCGGCCACGAGACCTGGCCTCAGGACTCCGATGCCTGGAAAAGGGGCGCGGCTCCCGTGTGGCAGACTCCCGCCGTGGACCCGGATCTGGGCTTGCTCTATTTTTCCACCGGCAATCCCGGCCCCGACTACAACGGGGCGGTCCGGGAAGGGGACAACCTGTTTGCCACCGCTATCGTGGCCTTGGAGGCCAAAACGGGAACGTACCGATGGCACTTCCAGGAGGTTCACCACGACCTGTGGGACTATGACGCCCCCAATCCGGTGGTTCTGTTTGACCTGGAGATCGATGGAGTCATGCGCAAGGCCGCGGCCCAGGCCGGCAAGACCGGCTGGGTCTATATCCTGGACCGGATCAGCGGAGAACCTCTGCTGGGAATTGAAGAAAGGCCCGTCCCCCAGGACCCCCGACAGAAGACCTCCCCCACCCAGCCCTACCCCCTGGGCGATTCCTTCATTCCTCAGTTCATTCCGAAGGAACTGGGAGGAGACAATCTGGTCAATGAAGGCCGGATCTTCACACCCTTCTGGAACGAAAAGGTTGCGGTGAGACCCGGCAACCGGGGAGGTGCCAACTGGCCGCCCAGTTCCTACGATCCCTCCAGCCACACTCTGTACGTCTGTGCCTCGGACCGCATCCGCCACTTCATCGCTGAGGATGACCTGAGTATTCCGGATCCGGGAGAACGCTTCAGAGGAGGCATGTTCGGGTCCACTGAGTTTCAACCCGAGAACCTGGGGATCGTCGCGGCCCTGGATATGAGGACCAACCGCCTGGTGTGGCGGCAGGAGTGGAAAATCGATTGTTACGCCGGGTCGGTGGTGACCGCCGGGGGACTGTTGTTTCTGGGCAAGAAGGACGGCAATATGGTGGCTCTGGATTCCAGAAACGGCGCCTTACTGTGGGAATTTCAGACCGGAACCGAGGTCAGCGGAACGGCCACCGTCTTTCAGGAAGACGGCCAGGAATACCTGGTGGTCCTCGCTGCCGGAGTTCGCGCCGATGGTGCCGGCCGAGGAGACAGCCTGTGGCTTTTTTCCCTCACCGGAACCCTGGACCCCGTGGAGGTCAGTGCGGATGCCACCCCATAGACGGCCCGGTGACTCGATCACGAGAGCATCGGGGAGCACTGAGGTGTTCATTCCCAGGACATCCTTTACACAGGGCATTCTGAGTTCACTTCTCTGGAGACCTGAAGGGGCGGCATAAAGTAGCCTGGGGCGTGAGCCCCAGGGTAAGTGCGGGTCATCAATTTAAAGAGCCCTGTAAGGGCGATGTAGACCCATGGATGGTTTCCCAACATCGCCCCTACAGGGCTCCATTACTATTAACACCTTCAATCCTGGGGCTTTCGCCCCAGGCTATTTCACATCACCCCTTCGGGGTTCCGGATCCCCTACCACCAAGACATACCCTTGTTTCCAAGACATCGCTGCTTCGGTTAGATGGACCGAGCTCTCACTAAATGGAACCAGGTCACGTGTGCCGGATGTGCCTAGAGCCGACTCCACTCACAGCCGGTTAGCTTGACAGAACTACACCTCACAATTAGCATTCAGGTCTGAACTCACTGGATTTTTTAATCGAAGCGAGGTACCTGCCATGACATGGTCTTTTAAGCTCCCGATCTTGAGTCTTCTGCTGGTTTCCCATAGCGGGGTAGCGGTTATACAGGCCCAGGACCTGCCTGCGGAGGTCCTTCGTTACGCGGATACGGTTTTGCACAACGGCCAGGTGATGACCATGGATAGCGATCAACCTCCCATCACTATCGTTGAGGCCGTCGCCTTGCGGGACGGGCTGGTTCTGGCGGTCGGGGACAACGATCGAATCCTCACAATGGCGGGCCCCGACACCCTGAGAGTCAACCTGGCAGGCAAAACCGTCATCCCCGGCGTCATCGACACCCATTCCCATCCCAACTCCTATGCCCTCAGTCACTATCGAGACGAGTACCTCCCGATCTATCTGAAGTACCTGGAGGAGAACAAGGTTCGGTTTGTCACTGTGCGCTGGGACAGCAAGGAAACGGCGTTGGCCGATTTCAAGCGAGTGGCGGAAAACCTGCCTCCCGGCCACTGGATCTACAGCACCGGCAAATTGGTTCCGACCACCCTGTACGACATCAAGAAAGAGGATCTGGACCAGGTGGTACCCGACCATCCTCTCTACGTGATGCTTGGAAACGCCATGTTTGGCCTTGCCAACAGCAAGATGCTGGACATCGTGGTGGAAAGATACGGCGACAACCTGACCGGGCTTGTCAAGGATGAGCAGGGAGAACTCACCGGTCAACTACTGGGAGCGGCCGGAACGGTGATCGACCAGGAAGTGATCCCCAACGCACCCCCGGAAGTTCTGGCACCTTTTTTGAAAAGAGAGCTGGAGGAATGGGTGGCCATGGGGATCACCACGCTTTCCACTCGTCTTCAGGGAAATGAGATCAGTGCCTACCATCAGCTGGATCAGGCTGGAGAACTGCCGCTCAGATTACCCTACTCGCATGAGATAGGACGCGGCAATCCCTTTCTCGAAAGGGATCTCAAACGCTTTGGAAACCTTCAGGGCCATGGAACCGACCGGATGTGGATGATCGGCATATCGGGGGGAATACCCGATGGAACCGGCCCCGGTACTTCACCCGGGGCAGGGACGGACTGCGTCACCCTGGAAAAGCGTGAGATCCTGCCCAATGATTACTGGGAAGAGGGAATGTGTTTCTGGGACATAAAGGGGGACCCGGGTGCGGATGCCATGATCGTCGCCAATCGTTACGGCTACCGGACCTCGGGCGTGCATACTTTTGGCGACCAGGCCTACATGAGAGTCCTGGATGCCTATGAGCAGGCCGACAAGGAAAATCCGATCGCCGGCAGGCGCTTCGTGCTAGATCACGCCAACATGGTGAGTCCGGAGGTCGCCGCGAAGGCCGCCGAAATGGACATCACCTGGACCGTCCAGTTGCTCGGCCTTTACCGGGGTTCGGTCGCCGCCGTGAGTCGGATCTATGGTGAAGAATATGCGCATCAATGGATGAAGCCGGTCAAACGCCTGATCGATGCCGGTATGAGAGTGACCTACGGGGCGGATGTTCACGATGACCCGGACCGACATCCCATGTTCGGCCTGGAACTCCTGGTAACCAGAGTCAGCCGTGATGGCCGGGTATTTGGCCCCCGGGAGAGAATCGACCGTGCCAACGGCCTGCTCATGCTCACCCGCTGGGGTGCCTATTATGTCCTGGCCGAAGACGAGCTGGGTTCGCTCGAGGCCGGCAAGAAGGCGGATCTGGCGATCCTGTCCCAGAACCCTCTGGATCGAAGTATCGCGGATGAAGATCTCTCCGAGATCGAGGTTCTAGCGACGATCCTCAACGGGGAGGTGGTCTCCGGCGCCTATCCCGGACAGTAAGGTTTCTTAGCTCGCTGGGCCCCGGTGTGCCGCCCTGATTCGGACTCCTGTCGCTGTTTCGGAGCGAGGTCTATCGGGTTGAGTGTAGGGGCGCACTGAGTGCGCCCCTACAACAGGCTGCAAGATCGCGCAAAATTGGAACGTGAAACCTGGAACGCGCTGGTCGGAGACCAGCGGCCGGGGCGCCTCCCACATTCCGGACTTCTGGCTAGATCAAGATTCGCACTTAGGGGCGCACCGAGTGCACCCAAAGCGGCCGCTCTATGAGCGGATGCTACGAT
>JAPYTY010000194.1 GCA_029942065.1 Acidobacteriota bacterium
GGAGCGAGGCCGGAAAGGTGAGTGTAGGGGCGCACTGAGTGCTGCGCCCACAGCAAGGTCGTGTCGACTTCACCACGGAGACGCAGAGAAGAGTTTTCACCACAAAGACACCAAGAAGACTGTCCCAGGGCGGGGCGCCCTGATCCAGACTCTGTCGCTCCTTCGGAGCGAGGCCGGAGATGTGGCGAGCAATTGTAGAGGCCGCTCTGCGAGCGGCTTCCCACACTCCCGGACACAAAATTCCGGATCCTTCTTGTCAGTTGTCAGTACCTTGTTATTCAACCACTTCAGAGTAGTGGGAAGCATAGCAGCGGAGTTGGTCATGGTAGAACTTTAAAGTACCATTTTTATTTAAGCGACTCCTTCGATAGTTTGTCAAAGCACTCTGGCAACAACACCCCCGGGCACCTTCATCTCGGCTGTTGAGGGTCTGTCGTTCAGCCCAAACAACTCCCGAACGGCATCCCACCTCTGTTTTTGTCAACAATGGTATACTTTGCAGCGGATGGAAAACGCGCGCCTGAACCTGGACAAAATCCCGAGAGCTCAACTGCCGACCCAGTTTGGTGACTTCGAAATTTTCGGCTTCGAGAACGAGGTGGATGGGGAGCAGGCGGTGGCCCTGGTCAAGGGAACGCCTCAGGAAGATGAGTCTTCGCTGGTGCGTATTCACTCCCAGTGCTTTACCGGCGACACGCTCCATTCCTTGCGATGTGATTGTGGAGAGCAGTTGGATCGGGCGCTCACCAAGATCGCCGCGGCCGGCTCGGGACTGGTGATCTATCAAATGCAAGAAGGTCGAGGTATTGGCCTAATCAATAAACTTTACGCCTATGAACTCCAGGATCGCGGAGTGGACACCGTGGAGGCGAATCTTCAACTTGGATTTGAAGCCGACCAGCGCTCCTATAGTTTCTGTGCCGAGATTTTGAAATATTTCGGCATCACGGACGTTCGCCTGATGTCGAATAATCCCGACAAGATCAAGGGTCTGGAAAGTGCAGGGATTGAGGTGATCGAGCGTATTCCCCTGGTCGTCAAGGCCTCCCACCTTTCGGAAGAATATCTCAGGACCAAAAAAGAGAAGCTGGGACACCTGTTGGATTGAAGTCCCGTTTCTAGCTTGTCTGTCAATTCCTTTCAGGTTTATTGAATATTTGCGATCAGATCATCGGGGGTTCCGAAGCGCCCGTCAGGGCCGAAGGAACGAAGTTCGTATTCCTTGTCCCCCCTGGGGCGGTACCAGAAGGGATTGTTCCAGCCGTCGGTGGGAGTGAACCTGCTTTGAAAACGAGGGAAAAGAATTGCCGCCAGTTCTTCGAAATCGGAGACCTGGGGAATCCTCCGGTTGAGGTTCTCATAACGCTCGATTCCCTCGGTAATTGAATTGATCTGCTGCAGGGTGGTTGCCGTGCGTTTTTCATTGATCAGGGCCAGTAGGTGCTCGGCTTTCTCCCAGCGCCGGTCTCCAATCCGAAACTCCTCGATGACCCATTTTCCGTTTTCCTTGACCATCTTCACTCCCGTGGTGATCTGAACCTCGGCGGTGGCGTGGTCTCCCATCTCCTGAACATTGGTAACCTCCACCTGATCCTGGTCCAGAGACGCTCCATCGAAGGTGCGGACTTGATCTCGGATCTGCCTTTCCACATTTTTTCCACAGGAAAGGATGGTCACTAGCATCATATAAAGAGCAATTCTATGCATTTTCCGCTCAATATAGCACAAATGGTCCACATCTTCCGTCTCGGGTTGAAAGGGTTGACAGGTGGGCGTCGGAGGCGTAAAATGGTGAAGAAAAGGTGAAGCAGGCACGCTTATTCCCTATACTGCAGCCAGAACCATTGTCCCTGAGGGAGAAAAATCAGGTTCAGTATCTGAATCTCGATTGTAAATCCATGCTCAACCACTGCGATACCCGCCGGATGCCCGACACCTTTACCATCAACCCTTACCGTGGCTGTGAGTTTGGTTGTTCCTACTGCTATGCGCGCTACACCCATGAATTCATGGGACTGGACGGATCCCAGTTCGAGAGGAAGATTTTCCTCAAGCTGCAGGGTGCCAGAGTACTGCTTCGAAGCCTGGATCCAGGGAAGATCGCCGGAAGGAACATAGCCATCGGTACCGCCACCGATCCCTACCAGCCGGCAGAGGCCAGGTTTTTTCTCACCCGACAGATGTTGGAGGTTTTCGCCCAGGCTCGCAATCTTTCTCTATCGATCACCACCAAGTCTTCTCTGGTCAAGCGGGACATCCCGCTGTTCCGGAAGATTGCCCGGAACAACCAACTGCAGGTGAATATTTCCCTCATCTCGCTGGACGAAAAATTCCTGGCGGATCTGGAGCCCAAGGCCTCTCGTCCACAGGCCCGGTTGGCGGCTCTGAAGGAAATCACGGAGGCCGGGATTCGAGCCGGCATCTTCATGATGCCCATTCTGCCGGGAATCACCGATTCCGCTGAGGATCTCGAGTCGGTGGTTTGTGCGGCCAGGCGCAATGGTGCCCATTATCTTTCCTCCAACATTTTGTTTTTAAGGGAATCAGCCAGGAAACCCTTCTATGAGTTCCTGCGTCGCAAACGACCCGACCTGCATCGAAGGTACTGCCGGTCCTATGGCATCCGCTCCTGTATGCCCAGCGACTACCAGCGCAGGATCACCACCCTGGTTCGGGCTTTGAAGGAGAAGTACGGGTTTGACAGGGAATCACCACCTGTCAAAACTCCCGAGCCATATCAGCCCGAAATGTGGAATTTATGGAAACCGGAGCAGATCGGCGTTGACTAACCCGCCCACCGCGTAGACGATGTTAAAAGGATGTTGTTCACGCTAGACACTCCCGTCCTGGAACTCAAGGGAATCGGAATCAAGCGATCTGAGATGCTTTCTCAGGTTCGGATCCATAACCTCGAGGATCTCCTGAAATACAAACCCGTGCGCTATGAGGACCGGACTCGCTTTGAAAAAATCGCCCATCTGAGGGCCGATCAACAGGTGCTCATCGAGGGGATTGTTTCAGTCGTCGGGCGTTACACGACTCCCATGAAAAGAATGCGCATTTTTGAGATGGTGGTTGCAGATGAATCGGGCTCCCTGCCTGTCAAGTTTTTCAATCAACCCTACCTGGACCGACTGTTCAAGCAGGACCAGACCGTGATTCTGTATGGGATTCCTCGCCTGGATGACTACAGTGATGGAATCGCCCTGCATAATCCGGAGTATGAAATCCTTTCCAGCCAGTCGGATAAGAAACTTCACACCGGTCGTGTGGTCCCGATTTACAAAAAAGTGGGGCGGTTGACCAGCCGGATGCTTCGCCAGGCCATTTTTCAAGCCCTGGAGGGTTTGCCCCACAAACTGAAGGACCCTCTTCCCGAATCGGTTGTCGCCAAGTACCAGTTTCCCGATCGCAGGAAGGCCTTTCAAGAAATTCATTTTCCCACCTCCACTGGCACCCGAAACCCCACGGATTTCCAGGCGCTTCAGCTGCATCAGACTGTTTTCCATCAACGCTTCATCTTTGAGGAATTTTTCCTGTTTCAACTGGGTTTTCAACTTTCCAGGGAGGATCGCAAAAGGGTGTCCAAGCATCGTCGCATCGAGATGAAGGACCGGGTTCGGGAAACGATTGATTCGATGCTTCCCTTTTCACTGACCTCGGCTCAAGAACGGGTCCTGGAGGAGATGGAGGCAGATCTGTGCAGCCCCCACCTGATGAATCGTCTGCTTCAAGGAGACGTGGGGTCTGGCAAGACGGTGGTGGCCTTGCAAGCCATGATCCTGGTGTTCGAAAATGGTTATCAGGCGGTGTTGATGGCTCCCACCGAGATCCTGGCCCAGCAGCATTTCCAGACGATCCGCCGGTTGCTCGAAGGGACTCGATACCGGGTGGCCTTTCTAACCGGCAGCGTCAAAGGAAAAAACCGAGATACAGTGCTGCAAGGGATGCGAACCGGAGAGGTCGATCTGGTGGTCGGGACTCATGCCTTGATTGAAAAGGAGGTCGAGTTCCGGGAGTTGGCTCTGGTGGTGATTGATGAGCAGCATCGCTTTGGCGTTCTGCAGAGGTCCCGCCTGATGGGAAAAGGAGCTCAGCCGGAAACCCTGGTCATGACTGCCACCCCGATTCCCCGAAGTCTGGCACTGACGCTGTATGGAGACCTGGATGTTTCGATTCTGGATGAACTGCCGCCGGGCAGGCCGTCGGTCAAGACCATCCTGCGGGGTGAGACGAATCGGCAGGAGGTGTACGCCACCGTGCATGCCCAGCTGCGTGAAGGCCGGCAGGCATTCGTGGTGTATCCTCTGGTTGAGAAGTCCGAGAAAATCGATTTGAAGGACGCCACTAAAATGACCCGGCACTGGCAGCAGCAAGTCGGTCCTGAGTTCACGGTCAGGCTGATTCACGGAAGGCTCGGCGCGGACGAAAAGAGCGCCTTGATGGAGCAGTTCAGGGATGGAAAGGTGCACGTCCTGGTTTCAACCACGGTGATTGAAGTCGGCATTGATGTGGCCAATGCCGCCATGATGGTGGTCGAGCATGCGGAACGCTTTGGTCTTTCTCAGCTGCATCAGCTAAGAGGAAGGATTGGCCGCGGGAAGCATCCAGGCTTGTGCGTGTTGCTGGTGGGGGCGTCGGTGACACCGCAGGGCGTCCAGCGCCTGGACATGATGTGCGAAACGCGGGACGGGTTCAGGATTGCAGAAAAAGACCTGGAAATTCGAGGACCGGGTGAATTCGTGGGTACTCGCCAATCCGGGCTTCCCGAGTTTTTCTTTGGTGATATTGTACGTCACCGCGAACAGCTGGAACGGGCCCGAGAAG
>JAPYTY010000195.1 GCA_029942065.1 Acidobacteriota bacterium
GGGAAAGCTGATCGCGACCACCGGCGATGCCCTCCAGGAACTGAGAGAACAGGGAGAGAGAGACTACCTTCCCTTTGATGCTCGAAAGAAGCAGAAGATCACTGTTGCCGACATCGTCATTGAACTCAGGAAGGCTGACTACAAGAAGCATCGTGCAGACCTGAGGCTTTTCTATGACGACAAGCGAGTTGACAGAAAACAGGTCTACACCAACACCCCCCTGACTTTCTATGTAGGCTCGGATCGAGTTCCCTATGAACTGGTGATCAATCAGGTCATCAAGGACCAGATCACAGGCTACATCAGCGCGCCGCTGGGCAAGCTGACCACCTCGCGGGGACTGCGTCGCCCCACGAGTTAAGAAGCCCGACCTTTCCGGCGGGGAAAGAAACAAGCCGAACCGTTTCAGCCTATGTGTGGAATTCTTGCTTACCTGGGTAAAGAGCCGGCCTTGCCGATATTGCTGGAAGGGCTCAGGCGCCTGGAATACCGAGGTTATGACTCCAGCGGACTGGCGGTCATGGAGGACGCTGAAGTCCTGTGCCGCCGGGCGCCGGGGAAGATTCGGGTTTTGGAAGATCGGCTGGCGGATGCCGAGTGGCAGGGCTCGGCCGGCATCGCTCATACTCGCTGGGCAACTCACGGCAAGCCTTCCGAAATCAATGCCCACCCCCATTCGGACTGCCGGGAGAGAATTTTCGTGGTTCACAACGGCATCATCGAGAACCACCAGGCCCTGAAGGAACAACTGCAGCAGCGAGGCCACCAGTTCAAATCGGAAACGGACACCGAGGTGCTCGCGCACCTCATCGAGGAGTACCATCAAGAAGGGTTGCTGCAGGCCGTCAAGGAGGCCCTTCTTGCGGTTCAGGGAACCTATGGCATCGCCGTTTTATCTGCCGACCATCCGGGAAAGGTGGTGATCGCCGCCAAGGGCAGTCCTCTCATCCTGGGGATCGGAGAAAAGGGCATCTGGGCTGCTTCCGATGTGTGCGCTCTGGTCAGCCACACTCGGGAAGTGGTCTATCTGCACGATGACGATCTGGTGCTCGTCGATTCCGAGGGCTATCAGATCAGCAATCTGCACTCCCAGGATATCTCGCGCCCCAAGCGCACCATCGATTGGGAAATCAGGGATGCCGAAAAACAGGGCTACCCCCACTTCATGCTCAAGGAAATCCACGAGCAGCCTCAGGCGGTGAGGAATGCGATGAGAGGCCGCCTGCTTCAAGCAGAGGGTATCCCCAAGCTGGGAGGCCTGACGGACGTCTGGAAGCAGATGGTTGACATGGAGCGATTGTTCATCGTTTCTTGTGGAACTTCCTACTACGCAGGACTGCTGGGGCGCTACATCATCGAGGAATCGACCGACATTGCGGTTGAGGTGGATCTGGCCTCGGAGTTCCGGTATCGAAAGTTGAACTTCAAAGAAGGGACGGCGGTCCTGGCCATCAGCCAGTCGGGCGAGACGGCCGATACTCTGGTGGCCATCCGTGAAGCTCGCCGAAAAGGGGCCCTAATTCTGGGCCTTGTCAACGTGGTGGGAAGCAGTATCGCTCGTGAAACCGATGCCGGAGTGTACAATCACGCCGGACCCGAGGTGGGCGTCGCCTCCACCAAGTCATTCATCTCACAGCTCACCATCCTTTACCTGATTGCCCTTTCCCTTGCCCGCCATCAGACGCCTTCTTTGAGCGAGCGCCAGTCCTTTTTGAGGGAATTGATCTCGATCCCCGATAAAATTCAGCAAATCCTGGATGGGGCTGCTCATATCCAGTCCATTGCCCGGCGCTTCAGTCAATACCGGAACTTTCTCTACCTGGGCCGGAAGTTCAACTACCCCATCGCCCTGGAAGGGGCACTGAAGCTCAAGGAAATTTCCTATCTCCACTCAGAGGCCTACGCCGCGGGCGAAATGAAACATGGGCCGATTGCATTAATCGATGAGGACTTCCCATCGGTGTGCCTGGCTCCCCGGGACAGTTCGTATGAAAAAATGCTCAGCAACATCCAGGAGATCAAGGCCAGAAATGGGCCGGTTGTCGCGGTAGGCACCGAAGGGGATCGGGAGCTCCCCAAGATTTGCGATGAGGTGATAGAAGTTCCGGCCACCCATGAAATCCTTTTGCCCTTGTTGACGACCGTTCCCATGCAACTGCTGGCCTATTACATTGCCGAGGAAAGGGGCTGTGAAATCGATCAGCCGCGCAACCTGGCCAAATCGGTTACTGTCGAGTAAATAATTGATTTTATTATATAAAATAACCTAATGAGTTGTTCAAGAAATGCTAGTACCGAAACTAGATCCATCAGGCAGAGATCGAGAATATAAACAACGAAACTTTGAAGAGATTTCTCAGATTGTACACTCTTGGTTGTTCGCCGATGATGTTGGGCACGGAGAGATGGATAGAGATATTCTTGGTTTAGACCCACTGTCATCAAAGGGATGGCAGTCGATGGGAGTGCTCCATTTCCTAGGTCTAAAAAAGGAGTTCAAGGGTATCTTTAGGGATACAGATCTAAATCAGGCAATCATCCATCTCAAAAATGATAACCAAGATTTCAGTTTCATAATTGAACTCTTGGAGAACACCTCAGAAAACTCTGATGCCTCATTGATTGAAAGTCTCCATGAAACAGGTAAATCGCGAGACATAGATTTTGAGGAACGCTATAAACTCCGACTCGGGGAGTTGGTCGATACGGATGGACAAGGGAACCAGACACAGTCGAGAAAAGAACAGAGTATTTTGCGAGGAATACCGTTCAAGGGTGTTGCAGAAACCGAATGCGCTATTTGCCATAGGACTTTGCCGACTGATTTGATGGTTGCTGCTCACATTAAACCTAGAAGTAAATGCAGCACTTCTGAGCGGAAAAACCCAAATGTTGTAATGCCTGTTTGCAAGGTCGGGTGCGATGATTTCTTTGAGAAAGGTTACATCATCGTAAATTCAGGAGGCTTTATTCGTATAAATGATGAAATGAATCATTCGTCTCAATTGAAGTCAATTTTGACAGAAACTGTTGGTAATAAATGCACTCATTTTAATAAGGAAACTGCTCAATTTTTTGCATACAAGCGAGATAGCTTGAAACGGAAATAAATTATAAATAACCCCAAGCAAGATGCGTTCCCTCAGAGAATTCAACTATTTTTTGATTTTCGGAATTCCAGCAGTCTCGAGAAAAGAAAAGATTTCAATTATTTGTCCGAAATAGATATAGATTAGTTAGAATTGATTAGGGTTCTATCCACAAATCGAAGATCGAAGTTTGAGGTAGTCATTTCACATTCTTTGAATATCCGTTGGTCACGAAGACGCCTTTTCCTCATAATTGAGTGCACATGACAAGCACCGAAAGTCCTTCCTCTTGCTGAAGTGTAGCCATTATCGTTCAACCATTTTGCGATCTGCTTAAACGTCCAACCTTTGTCTCTAAAGTCTGAGACCGTATCGTAAAGAAAATGTTGGTGATTGGAGTAGGGTGCAACCCACAGATTTGACGTGCGAAGATTTACGTCGAAGGTTAAATATGTGACGATATCGCTTGAGTACCCCCTAACCGAACCATTCAGCGACCGTGGAATGGCGAGTCCGTTCAGCCTTTCCTCCGATTAGGCGAATGCTTGGCCCTGGGTTGAGTCCGGGCCAGGAACATACTGTGCATCGAGGACTGGCCCGCCTTTTTAAGTGCAATCGGTCTCGACAAGAAGGCCTCAATCCTGGGAAGATAGATCGCCTATGCCTCCGGAATCCGTCACAGAACATAAGCACGGGGGGTTGGGCGAACTACCCGCCACCGCTATTTGCGGAAACGACATCACCTCATCCTGTCTGTACGTGTCGGCCCTGGCCATCCTGCAAGCAGGCAAGTGGGCCCCCCTGGTCCTTCTTTTTGTGGCAGGTGTCCTCTTTTTGTTTCGCAAGATCTATTCTGAAGTGGTCGGAGCGCTTCCCTTGAATGGGGGTGCCTACAATGCGCTTTTAAATACCACTAGCAAGTTCCTTGCTTCTCTGGCGGCCTGCCTGACGCTTCTTTCCTACATGGCCACGGCCGTTATCTCGGCCAATGAGGCCGTCCACTACGCACACTCCATCTGGCAGGCCCTTCCCCTCCTGGCCGGGACCATGGTATTGTTGGGATTTTTCACGGCCCTGGCCTCGCTGGGCATCCAGGAATCCTCCAGGGTGGCGGTGGCTATCTTCTTGTTCCACATCCTGACGCTCAGCGTATTGATCCTGGCCGGTGTGTTTTTTGTCATGTTCAACGGCCTGGAGGTCCTGAAGTTCAATTTTGAATTGCCCACAGAGGGCAACCTGGGTCGAGCCCTCATCTTCGGTTTTGCGGCGGCCATGCTGGGCATTTCAGGGTTTGAAAGTTCCGCCAATTTCGTGGAAGAGCAGGCCGAGGGCATCTTTCCCAAGACCTTGCGGAACATGTGGATTGCTGTGACTATTTTCAATCCCGGCATCGCCCTCCTGGCCCTGGCCCTGGTTCGCGTCCCGGAGGTGGCCCAACATCAGGAGACGTTATTGGCCCACATGGGTTTTCTGGCTGGCGGGTCGTGGCTGTCCGTCCTCATTTCTGTGGATGCCACCCTGGTCCTCAGCGGTGCCGTCCTGACGTCCTTTATCGGGGTCACCGGCCTGGTGAGGCGAATGACGCTGGATCGGTGCCTGCCTCAATTCCTGCTTCATAAGAATCGGCGAGGAGCGTCGCACCGGATCATCATCGGATTTTTTCTTCTGGGAGTATCGGTACTGGTGATCACCGAAGGGCGACTGGAGGCCCTAGCCGGAGTCTATACGAT
>JAPYTY010000196.1 GCA_029942065.1 Acidobacteriota bacterium
GGTCTACCTGAGCCGCCGGTCCAGCCGCTACCTGGGATCGGCCAGCCTGTTTTTGACCTCACCCACCCTGGTCTCTCATTTCTCTGATGTGGCCGAGGTGGTGCGAACGGGCGCCCCCCTGGAGGGCAGTGCCGGAACGATGAGTCCGGAACATCCGGTGTGGGTGAATTTTGCCCGAGGGATGGCTCCGATCGCGGCACCGGCCGCCGGGTTCGTTGCCGAGCTGCTGGAGGCCCCCAAAGGCCCTCCATGGAAGATCCTGGACATTGCCGCCGGACACGGCCTGTTTGGAATCACCCTGGCCGAACAGAATTCCATGGCCCAGGTGGTGGCCCTCGATTGGCCGAAAGTCCTCGAAGTGGCCCAGGAGAATGCTCAGAAAGCGGATCTCGGGGACCGCTATCAGCTTCTTCCGGGAAGCGCATTTGAGGCCGACTTCGGTTCCGATTATGACCTGGTCCTCGTCACCAACTTCTTCCACCACTTCGACCCGGACACCTGCGTTGAATTGATGCGAAAAATCCACCGAAGTCTCAACTCCAACGGCCGGGCCGTGACGCTGGAATTCGTCCCCAATGAAGACCGGGTCTCGCCCCCTCATGCAGCGTCCTTCAGTCTGACCATGCTGGTCTCCACCCCCTCCGGCGATACCTATACTTTCGGGCAGTACCAGGACATGTATCAACAAGCCGGATTCAGCAGCACGGAACTGCATAAGATTCCCGACTCGCCTCAGCAGGTCCTGATCAGTCAAAAGCGGTGATATAATTCGGGAACAGGAGGTGCCTCCGTCTGGTGGCGGACCGGACCTTCCTGGCTTTCCGGTTAGCTTAAGAAAAATGGGTTGTCGACACCTTATCGGGCTTTGGGCTTTGTTGTTGTTCCTGGTTCATTCCTCATGTTCCTTGAAGAGTGGTGCCATGGACACCCTGGCGGATGTTCTCGCCCAATCCGAAAAATCCTATCTCTCGGACGATGACCCGGAACTCATAGCCGCCGCCCTTCCTTTCAATCTCAAAACCATCGAAACCCTACTGGAATCCGAACCCGACCATCGAGGTCTTCTCCTGTCGGCCACCACCGCTTTCACCCTTTATGCCTACGGTTTTGTTGAGCCCGAGGCGCAGTTCGCGGAAGAGGATGATTTCAGGCTCGCCGAGACCGTGTGGCTGCGAGCCGCAAACCTCTACCGCCGTGCTTTTCAGTATGGATTTCGCGGCCTGGAGGTCAACCATCCCGGATTTTCGGAAAACTTGCGAAGGGAACCAACCACAGCCGTTTCGACACTAAAGAAGGAAGATGTTCCGCTGGCCGTCTGGACCGCCGCGGCTTTGGGTTCGGCCATCGGACTTCTGCAGGATGATCCGGAAATGACCGCCGATATCATGGCGGTGGGAACCCTGCTGGAACGTGCCCTGGAACTGGACGAGGGATTCGAAGAGGGAACGATTCATGAATTACTGGTGAACTATGAAGCCCAACGGGTCGGAGGCTCAATGGAGAAAGCCCGGGAACATTACCGTCGAGCTGAAGAACTCTCCAGAGGACGTCGCTGTTCTACCTGGCTCACCTGGGCTGAGAACATTTCCATTTCAGAGCAGAACCGGAAGGAGTTCGAAGATATGATGGAGAGGATTCTGTCCTTTGATGCAAGCTCTTCACCGGAATACCGCCTGATGAATATCCTGACACAGCGGCGAGCTCGATCCCTGCAGGAGCGCATCGATGAACTGTTCTTGGAGTGAGCGATGATAAACCGGCTTAGACCATTTGCAACGATACTATGCCTCATCGTGGTGATGACCGTCCCCATGGAGGGTCGTGTTCTGGTGAGAATGGGAACCATGGTTCCCGATGGATCGGCCTGGCACAGGATCCTGGAAAGGATGGGAGCGAACTGGAAAGCGGATACCGATGGAGACGTCAACCTGCGTATTTTCGCCGGGGGTGTGACGGGCGATGAAGGTGCTTTGATCCGCAAAATGCGCATCGGTCAGCTTCAAGCAGCGGCCCTTTCCAATGCCGGCCTGGCTGAAATCGATCGCTCGGCTTACTCCATCATGCTCCCCTTGATGTTTGAAGATTATGAGGAATGGGACTACGTGCGGGCCGTCATCAACCAGGAACTCGAGGCTCGACTGGAACAAAAAGGATTCATCGTTCTGGCCTGGTCCGACGCCGGATGGGTTTACTTTTTCTCTCAGCAACCCGTCACCACCCCAGCCCAGTTGAAAAAACTGAGGCTGGCGGCTTCCGCATCCGATACCGTGGCCGTGGATATCCTGAAGTGGGCTGGCTTTCGGCCCGTCCCCATCACCACCATTGACACCATTCCCGGACTGCAGACGGGACTGGTTGAAGCCGTTCCCCTGCCCACCATTCTGGCCAATATTTCTCAGTTCTATCAGTACGCCAAGAACATGACCAACTTGAAATGGGTTCCCCTGCAAGGGGCCATCGTGATGCATCGCCGGGCCTGGTCGCGTCTCTCTGAACCTCAGCGAAGGGCGGTGCGAAAATCGGCCAGGGAGGCGGGAGACCAGCTGAAACAGGAGATTCGACGACAGGAAAAGGCGGCTTTACGGGCCATGGAGAGAAGGGGTCTGAAGGTGTGGGATGTGGATGAGGCGGCCCTCCAGGAGTGGCACCGAGCGGCCCAGGCGGCCTATCCTCAAATCCGCGGAAAACTTGTTTCACCTGAGTTATTTGATAGAGTTCAAAGGCTGAGAAACGAATTCCGTTCCAGACGATAGGCGTCTACTCCGCAGCCGATACTTCAGGAGACAAGGGTGTGAGCCTATGAAGCGCCTACACATAATCGAGGACGGCCTTTCCGTCCTTGCTCTCCTGGCCATGGCCCTGCTCCCCCTGCTCGAGATTGCCTTTCGGAAGATTTTCTCGGTCGGCATCCCGGGATCTTCCGTTTGGGTTCAGCACCTGGCCCTCTGGATCGGGTTCATGGGCGCTGCCATTGCGGCCCGCAAGGGAGAGATGCTTTCCTTGAGTGCCGGCATTTCACTGCTGGGCGAAAAAACCAGGAACGTCTCCCAGGTAATCGCCTCGGGCATGGGTGTGGCGGTGTGCGGAACTCTCGCCTGGGGGAGCCTGCAGTTAGTGCTGGTGGAACGCGAGGGAGGGAGCCTCCTGGCTCTGGGACTACCGGTCTGGATCGCCCAGGGCATCATGCCTTTGGGTTTCCTGGTCATCGGCTTGCGTTTGCTCGGGAAGGTGCCCTTCGGCTGGAAGGGGCGGGCCCTGACCGGATCCTTCCTCATCTTCCCGATCCTGATGTGGGCTTTCGAAGGCCTGCCGGGACACGGTCTCTGGATGCCCCTACTGGCGGCCTTTGTCGCAGCTACCCTCCTGGGTGCACCGATTTTTGTCATTCTCGCAGGGGTGGCTTCCGTTTTACTTTGGGATTACTTTGAGCCCGTTTCGGCCATCGCGGTGGAGACCTATGGTCTCACCCTCAATCCCATTCTTCCCACCATTCCCTTGTTCACCTTCGCCGGTTACATTTTCGCCGAGGGAGGCACGCCGGCTCGTCTGGTCGGTCTTTTTCGAGCACTCTTCGGTTGGATGCCCGGAGGCCTGGCTATAGCTGCTATTGTGGTGTGCGCTTTTTTTACCAGCTTTACCGGAGGCAGCGGAGTCACCGTGCTGGCCATGGGAGGCCTCCTGTATCCGATGCTGCGGGAAGACAACCATTCCCACAAGTTTACCACCGGTCTTCTCACCTCCTCAGGCTCACTGGGACTGCTGTTTCCTCCATCCCTGGCCGTGCTGCTTTACGGAATCGTGGCTAAAATCGACATTCCCACCCTTTTCCTCAGCGGTCTTGTACCCGGCATCCTGGAAATAGCTCTGGTGGCGGGCTTCGCTCTCCTGTACAGCAAACGTTCGAGCATGGACCGCGTCCCGTTTGAGTCCCGAAAGGCCGTTCGCGCAATGTGGGACGCCAGGTGGGAGATAGCGATTCCAATTCTGGTTTTAGGAAGTATTCTCAGCGGGCTGGCCACTTTAGTGGAAGCCTCGGCAATCACCGTTTTGTACGCCTTCGTTCTGGAGTTCTTCATTCGCCGGAATCTGCGAGTGAGAGGAGATCTGAACCGGGTGGTGGGTTCGGCCGCCACTCTGATCGGGGGAGTGTTGCTCATTCTTGGAGTGGCCCTGGGACTCACCAATTTCTTTGTTATTCAGGAAATTCCCTCCCAGGCTACCGTCTGGGTACAGTCCTTCGTCCAGTCGCCTCTCTTTTTTTTACTCCTTCTGAATATTTTCCTGCTGGTGGTAGGCTGTTTGATGGATATGTATTCGGCTATCGTGGTGGTGATTCCGTTGATTGCTCCCCTTGGTCTTTCCTACGGAATCGACCCCTTTCACCTGGGCATCATTTTTTTGACCAATCTGGAGCTGGGGTTCCTAACACCCCCGGTGGGGATGAATCTGTTCCTCGCCTCTTACCGCTTCAAACGACCTCTGCTCGAGGTTTACCGGTCGGTCCTGCCTTTTCTGGCCATCCGGGTGGTGGCGGTGGGGTTGGTCACTTATGTCCCGGCACTAACGACGACTTTGCCGAAAATATGGGGGAGGTAAGAGGCGCTGTTCTGCGACCAGCGCGTTCCAGGTTCCACGTTCCACGTTCCAATTTGGCACGATCGTGCAGGCTGTTGTCAGGGCGCACTGAGTGCGCCCATCCGGAATCGGGGCACTGAGGCGTTCATTCCCAGGACATCCTTATACACAGCTCATTCTGAGTTCACTTCTCCGGAGCCCTGAAGGGGCGGCATAGAATAGCCTGGGG
>JAPYTY010000197.1 GCA_029942065.1 Acidobacteriota bacterium
ACAACTCTGTTGGGGCGCCCGGCCGTGCGCCCCTACAACAGGCTGCAGGATCGTGCCAAATTGGACACGTGAAACGTGGAACCTGGAACGTGGAACGCGCTGGTCGAAGACCAGCGCCTATGGCACCAGAGGCGACATGTGGTCATGGACCTCGGTCCACCGGCTGCCCTGTTTGATCCACACCGATGTCACGCGCCGGGTTCCCTGTCGCTGGGTACGGTCGGGCAGCGTGATGGGTCCCTGCAGGTAGGTGGTCAGGATTGCGGCGTTGCCGTAGACCTGCACCTCCATGTGGCGCACCACCTGGGAGATGGACTGGGAATCGAAGGCTTCGGGATTCACGTTGCGGGCGGCGGCCTGACGGAATCTCTTTTCGTCTTCCAGAGAATCGAATCGGCTTAGCAGCGCGCCATTGGGACCGAAAGCCGTGTGCCCCGGCTCATGCTGCTCCAGAAAGGCGTCCACCTGTCCCGTTCTGGATAAGGTGATGTGTTTTGTGTAGGCCGCCTTGACGTCCTCCACGTCGTCAGCAAATACGGTGGTGCTCAGCGCAATGAACCCCAGAACCAGAGCGATCATGGAAATCGGTTGTCTCAATTGATGCCTCCTTATTAAAGTAAGTGCTTGATTTGCGCCAGATTATATCCTAAAAACACAGAGGCGCTGAGTTCCCTCGTCTCTTGTAATCAAGGAGGAAGTGTTCATGAAGAGATGCTTTGTCTGGTTCATCCTGGTTCTCCTGAGTTCGCCTCTTGCGCTTGCCCAGGCCAATTCTGAATTACCCGCTCCTCGAGCGCCCAAGCGTGTTCGCATCACCCGGGCCGAGCAGCTGCTTCCCAGCGCTCGGATTCTGGTGCGCCGCCCCTATCACTGGTCGGTCACCGCTCACTACGGTCTGGGCCTCAAAGAAGGGGAGAAGCTTCTCATTGTGGGTAACTCGATCGATCCTCTGGTGGTTCAGGCCATCGTCATGGCCGCCGAGGAGATGGGGGTCACCACCGATGTGGTGACTCGCAACATGGCATCCAAGGTCGGGCGGATGGGACGCGAGGAACTGGACTACCCAAGATTCAATCCCCGTACTTAATCTGGGATCGCGCGGCATCTCCTCTCGAGCCGCGCCCGACTGGCTGATGAACATGGCCGATGATTACGATATGATCCTGGGCTTTTCATCCCGAGGATCCCGCTTCGGGAGGATTGCCAACAAATCGGTGCGGGTGGCGGGACTCGATTGGACCACGGCCTAGCAGCTGGCCTCCCCCGCCGTGAGCTATCCCGATGAAATTCTGGACATTATCGCCAAGAAGACCTGGCAAATCCTCGTTAATGGGAAAAGTTTTCGTATCACCGACCCCATGGGTACCGATCTCACCTTCACCATTGATGAGACCAATATCGAGCGATTGAAGGACACCCGCGGGATGTCCACCTTCGGCAGTCGAGCCCTGGAACGGCCCATCGCCCATGAGGGCAGCCAGCAGCTGGAGCCCCAGCTCAATGTGAGACCCGATGCCCGGGGTGTGATGATCACCAAACAGGCAGGCTATATTCCAGAGACCATCAAGGTTTTCTTCGACGGAGGCCAGGTCACTCGAATTGAAGGCGGCGGGACGGTGGGTGAAACGATCCGGGCGGAGCTGGAACGGTTCAAGGAGGTCCAGTTTCCCGGAGACAGGTTGGATGAATGCGATGGGGATACAGACCCGAACGAACTCGGATAGTGCCATGACATCACCCGATTATTGCCGGCAGCCAGACTATTCCATGGCCCCTCTCGAGATCCAACCCAAAACAAGGCGAAAGCTACAGCAGAAACTCGACCGGCTTTACGGCAACGTGCTTTTTACGGGTAGGGCGATTTGTGCGGAGACTGCCGGGTCTGCTCGGATCAGCACGTTCTGGCTGAGCACAGGGCGTTTAGACCAAACCTTTTCACGTTCCAGGTGTCACGATTCATGTTTTCGGAATGTGGGAGGCGCCTAAATGTGTTCACTCCCGGAACGTCCTTTATAAATCGGGGCACCTCTCCCTCCAGGAAAGGAGAAAGAGTGGCTCTGGAAGGAGGTGGTAGGGGTACCAGAACCCCGAAGGGGTGATGTGAAACAGCCTGGGGCGTGAGCCCCAGGATTGAAGGTATGGTTAGAAAAGGAGCCCTGTAAGGGCGATGTAGGAAAACCGTCAATGGGTCTATATCGCCCCTACAGGGCTCTTCTAATTGCTGATCTGCTACGCCCCAGGTTATTCTATGCCGCCCCTTCATGGCTCCCGAAAGGTACTCTCAAAATGTCCTGTGTAGAGGATGTCCTGGGAATGAACACCTCAGTGCGCTGATTCCGGAGAGCCGCTCATAGAGCGGCCGCTACAAAACCGAGCCACCTAACCGGTCTAATTGGTCAGGGGTCAGGGGTCAGCCGGTCCGCTGCCTCCCAGGTGCAGAGAAAAATCAGACGGGCGATTTTCTCCAGCTTGGCGTAGTTGATCTTGTTGGCGGTATCGGTGGGTCGGTGATAGTCGGGATGGAGGCCGGTGTGAAAAAACAGTGCCGGCACGTTGCTCACCAGAAAGGGCCAGTGGTCGCTGCGCCGGAGCAAATTGCTGGGGTTGTGGTCGTACTGAAGCTTCAAATCAAGTCCGATCAGCTGGTTCTGCCGGGTAACCAATGACCGGAGCTCCGGGCTGCGACGGTAGCCGAGCAGATGCAGGGTGTTGGTGTTCTCAGCCGCCGTCTGCTTCTCCAGTCCCCGAAAGCGGGGACTGCCGGGATCCGGAACCTCTTCGTTGCGGCCGATCATATCCATCTGAAACAGCGCTACCGTTTTTCCCAGCGGATGGGGAGGTTTCACCGTGTAGTACCAGGAACCCAGCAGTCCACGCTCCTCGGCGTTCCAGCCGGCAAAGAGAATCGACCGCCGTGGCTTCTCATCAGCCACAGCAAAAGCCTCTGCCATTTCCAGAAGGGCCACCGTACCGCTGGCATCATCGTCGGCGCCATTGAAAATCTCACCGTCATGAGACCCGACATGGTCAAAGTGTGCGCTCAACACGACCCACTCATCCTTCAGATCGGGATCTGAACCGGGTAGGTAGGCCAGGACGTTGCGAATCCGGGTGCGGTTTCTCACCACAGCGGTTTCCATGGTGGCTTCGGAATCCAACAGGGCGAGGCCATGGGACCGATACTCCTGATCGATTTTTTTCTGGATGTCATTGAGTTGAAGCGAGGCATCCCGCAGAAGAATCCGGGCAAAACCTTCCGAGGCGTGGACCACCGGAATCTTTACCATCTCGGTCCAGACTTCTAGGTTGTATCGGGCCCTTTTGGGATTTTCGGTCCAGACCGATCGTGCCCGGCGTGAGAAGCGCCGATTCCCGGGACGGTGCAGGGAGGAATGGGCGATGATCAGTCCCACGGCGCCCTGGGCCTGAGCATTTAAAATCTTGTTGAGCTCCTGGCTGTACTGGGTATCGAGCAGTCCCTCGAAACGACTCTCGGGATCTCGGGCGTTGGGTTCTCCCTCCAGCACCACGGCGATTTTTCCCGCCACCTCGAGCCCCTGGTAATCATCGTATTCGTACTCCGAAGCGGTGATTCCGTAACCTGCGAAAACCAGGGGAGCCGTGACTCTGCCATTGGCCGACAGGGTCGAGGGGAAGTAGTTTTCGTTGAGGATGGCCACCGTGGAAAGAGTTGAATTGGAACGTCTGATTTCCAGATGGTTGTCCTGGGAGATTTTTCCCTGGACCAGGTAGAAGTACTGGTAGTAGCTGTCATCGAAGACCGGCTCGAGCCCCATCAGCTCGAAACGGTGCGCCAGATAGCTGGAGGTGATCTTATTGGATAAGGTATTGACCTCGCGGCCCTGCATTTCATCGGAAGCCAGAAAATAAAGCGCCGACTTGAGATTCTCCGCCTTGATGGTCTCGGCGGCGACCAGCACCGAGGCATCGGGAGGGCTGGCTGCCACCAGGCCGGTGAACCAGAAGCTGAACAGGAAGAAGGCAAGGAGAGTGGAGAGCTTTCTGTACATGAGGCCCCTCATTGTAACGGATTCACCTGTTAAGTCGTACTGGAAACCACAGACCACAGACAGAAGACAGAACCAAGAGTCCGGAGTGTGGGAGGCGCCTCAGTGCGCCGATTCCGGATCCAGACAGAAAATTCGAAATCCGAAGTCCCGGCGTGCGAAGCACGCTTCCCCACGCGGAGCATCAGCGACGCGTTTTCCACTCCGAGCTTCAGCGAGGCCTTTCTCTGCGCGCGAAGGGCGCTTCTCCTGTCTCTTCATATTCAGCTGTCAGCTGAATATGATATCTGCGGGGTTCCGCCGATCGGACTGGGATGAACCTCGATATCGGCCCGGTAAACCTCTCGCAGGATTTCCGTGGTGATCACTTCCTGAGGAGGACCGGTTCTCGCCAGCTTTCCTTCACACAGCAGAGCGACCGTTCGGCAAAAGACGGCTGCGGCGGTCAGGTCGTGGAGGACGACCACAACCGTGACCGAGGACTCCTGGTTGAGACGCCGAAGCGGACGAAAGATGGCGATCTGATGGTTCAGGTCCAGGTGAACGTTGGGCTCATCCAGCATCAGGATCGAGGGTTTCTGGGCCACGGCCCTGGCAATCAGCACCCGCTGTCGCTCTCCGCTGGAGAGCTGTGAGATGGGACGGTCGCGCAGGTGCAGGGTCTTGGTCCACTCGAGTGCCTCATCGACGATTTCCCGGTCGCTTCGGGTCAGCTGTTCGAACCTTCCCAGGTAGGGGAATCGACCCATGGTCACGACCTCGGCC
>JAPYTY010000198.1 GCA_029942065.1 Acidobacteriota bacterium
GAGTCGTAGGTGGCCTCATCCGGCCGAGGCATGCCGGCCGGGGGCATGGCTCGGCCCCGCAGCTTGCGCAACACCTTCTCCCACACCGGCGCGCCGTCGCCGATCTGCTCGACGTCCAGCGTGTCGAGCGCCAGGCCGGCCGTGCGAAGCTGTTGGTTGTGGCAGACGACGCAGTAACGATCCAGGACCGCCTGCTGTTCGGAAACGTGTGACGGAACCGGGCTCAAAGACTGCGGCCGGGCCGTTTGAAGGGAACTGGCCCCGACCAGCGCGATTCCGATCCAGCTCAGGGTTGTTCTTAGCATAGCAGCCAACCTCGGAGTTCCAAGCATCATGCCCGGTGACGGATGGCAAGGGTAAACGAAGAGAATGAATGCTCTACTCCATCGGGTATATCGGACATATGTAGGCGATAATCCTTCTTGATAGTAGCATGATGGTTTTAAATTTGAAATCACTTCCACGTGCCTTTTGAACTGATGGCAGCGAATGTCATCCATGTTCTTTGGGTAGCCCGCAGATTATAAGCCATCCGGGCTGTAGAAAACTCTGTGGGTCAGGCTCATGGAGGGCCAACTCTGGAGAGCGAGTGGGTTCTACTTGTTGCGGCGCGAAGACCCTTGCTGTCAGGACCTGTTGCTGCGAATAAATCTCCCAGGCTGATTTGACGCCATGGTGAGGGAATTCAAGGGCGACCGTAAGGCCTACAGGATCGGCGCCGATGACAAGAACCTTCATCCGGGACTTCCCATATGGAGGGTCCCTTTCGTTGCGGGATGGGAGAAGTCTACCTGGCTGAAGACTCCCGCAACTCCAGCCAGGTTAGCCGATCTGAAAAAGTTCAGGAGTAAATCTTCAGGAATTCGCCGTAGGCTTTGCCCTTGGCTGCGAGATAGCTTTCCACAATCTTTCCGCTCACGCCGTCGACCACGGTGCGCCCGGGGCGCTGGCCGGCAGGGGTTTCGATCAGCTTGACCAGGCCGTCGACCACGTCCTGGGGATCAGGCTTGGCGGCTTCGAACAGAGTCTGGAAACCTTTGCCCATGCCTTCCATGGTTGGTCCGGCGTTGGGATAGCCGGGCATGACCTTCTCCGCGTTGTCTGGCTGCATGAGCTTGCCGTAGATTTCGGTGGGATAAGCACCCGGTTCCAACAGCACCGACTCGACGCCTGAACCCTGCAGGGTCGCGTGGTAGTCGTCGGAAAGAACCTCGAGCGCGGCCTTGGAAGCACAGTAAATACCCATGAAGGGGAAGGGAAGATTCGACACGATGCTGGAAATATTCACGATCAAGCCGGCCTTTTTTCACGCAAATGAGGAAGCACCGCGTTGCTCACGCGCATGGGGCCGAAAGTGTTCATGTCAAAAATTTGCCTGGCCTGCGCGATGCTGAAAGCCTCCAGCACACCCATGTTGGCAATGCCGGCGTTGTTGACGACAACATCGAGGCCGCCTGCTTTTTCAATCGCCTGGGCCACACCCTTATCTACTGAAGCGTCATCGGCGACGTCCAGTTCCACCACAAATGCCTTTGCGTTGTTTTCCTTGGCCCAGCTTTCAATGGATCTGGCCGCCTTGGCATTTTTGGCGCCAACTCCGCGCATCGACGCCACTACCGTGTGGCCCTTGCCGGCCAGAGTTCCCACGGCTTTTCGGCCAAAGCCGCTGCTTGTACCAGTGATTAAGATATTCATCAACGTTCTCCTGTAACTGGTTGGTAGAGTCATTTTCCGCGGCTTTCAGGCGATTCGAGGGATATTCAAAAAGGGCTTTAGGGACGCCCTGATCAAGCTGATACAAGCCGCCTAGGGCCATGCATCCACCGCCTACACCTCCAGTGGTAGTCCCACTATCTCCATGTTGTACTTCTCGGCTAGGGCATTGGCTTTGGCACCGTAAGCTTCTGTGTCCGTAACATCCAGATCAACCGCTTCATCAAAGAACTTCTCAAATCCTGGTGGAGTAAACATAGCGAGCACCTTGGCAGGCTCCTGTCCGGCCCGAGCAAAAGCGTGAACCGTTCCCCTGGGAATGGTTACAAAAGAACCGGCTGTCGCTGTTAGGGTGCGTTCTCCCACCAGGACCTTGATCTCTCCCTCCGGGACATAGAATGCTTCATCCTCGGTTTTGTGTATGTGTTGTGGCGGTCCGTCACCGTCTAGCTCAACTTCCATCAGTGAATACGCGCCATCGGTCTCTGCACCAGTCGCCTTGACCGTTACCTTGTGACCTGGCACTGGGATTATTCTGCCCTCTCCTGGGCCAAATACAATATTCCCATCGTTAATAGACATTACCTATTCTCCTTGCTTGATAGAACACTTCTTTTCGTGGAATATTCCGCTCGAACATTAATGAAGGATAATGAGCAGCCTCAATATGGCACCCGGGGAGGGACTGGTACACGGTTATCTGGCAACTGCTACCTCATCCAAACGTTGGGCCGCTGCGACGGGATCCCCCTCACTGACGAAGGTGCATCGCAGTATCCAGTCAGCGAACGTGGGGCAGATAGGGACCGGTTCTCGCTTTTCTGTTACAGCCCGACCCGAGGTGTATGGCAGGATCGGGGGTCGAACTTACAGCCTTGATTCGGATGCCCTTTTATAGCCGCCAAAAGCACCCCTTAATTTTGCCTACCATAAATTCCTGTAAATAAATGAATGAGCTTGTTTCCCTGGAATTCATAAGACCATCGGAGTGGCTCATACCAGTCGTGCTTGAGTGCCTTGGTGTCCTGGTGGTGATGGACCCCGATCCCCAAAAAAAACCTTGGTTTGCCTTGACATAGGGTTAATTTGGACTAAGATAGATCAAACAGGGTCTTATAGGACTTAACGTCTGGATCGGGCGGGGTGTATTTGAATGCTCAGGGGCAATTTTACGGCGAAGTTGGATTCTCAGGGACGGGTGAAGATCCCCACTGCCCACCGCAAATTGATTCAGGACGAGTATGGTTTCGAGCTTTACGTTACCAGCATCACTGGAGAGAACCTGCTCATTTATCCCATGAGGGAGTGGGAGGAGATCGAGGCCAGATTGCTGGAGCCGCCCAAGATGCTGCCCGAGAAGGTGAAGTTCCTGCGCCACGCCAATTACTACGGACAGGTTACCAGCATGGACAAACAGGGAAGAGTGTCCATACCGAATCATCTTCGCCAAGCGGCTGGAATTGCTGGCGAAGTGGCGGTGATGGGATACCTCACTTATCTTCAGGTTTGGAACCGGGAACGGTTCGAAGAGCTCCTCAAAACAGATCCTTACACCGACAAGGATGCAGCCGCTCTGGCGGACCTGGGAATCTAGCATGATCGGCGTTGTTGTGGAACACTTACCGGTTCTACTCGATGAGGTTTTAAAGCTCCTGCAGGTCAGGAAAGAAGGGGTTTACGTGGATTGTACCCTGGGACTGGGGGGCCATTCCGAAGCAATCCTCTCCCGGCTGGAGGCACCGGGTCGCCTGATCGCCCTGGATTGGGATCAGGAGGCGCTCGAAGAAGCCTCGGATCGTCTCGGGAGCCGGCATGACAATCTTCAGATCCTGCATGAGAGCTACCAGAATTTACCCCGAGTATTGAACGGCCTTCAGATCCCGGCCCTGGATGGATGCCTGATGGATCTGGGTGTTTCCTCACTTCAGCTGGATTCGCCCCCACGGGGATTCAGTTTTCGGCAGGAAGGTCCCCTGGATATGCGAATGGACTCTCGGTCAGAGACCACGGCCGCCGACCTGATTGGTCGACTGTCCGAGCAAGAACTGGCCCAGCTATTCCATCGCAACGGGGAAGAGAAGGCCGCACGAAGAATCGCCGCCGCTGTGGTTGCGCGCCGCCGCCTTTCTCCCATCGGTACCACCACTGAACTGGCCCGAATTGTCGAGCAGGTCAAGGGGCCGGGCCGTGGGAGGATCCATCCGGCGACCCAAGTTTTTCAGGCCTTGAGGATTGAGGTCAATTCGGAACTGGCTGGACTGGAGAGTGCTCTTCAAGCCGTGATCTCTCTTCTCAGGCCTGGCGGACGACTGGTGGTGATCGCATTTCACAGTCTGGAAGATCGAATCGTCAAGAATGTATTTCGAAAAGCAGCGGGTCGCTGTGTGTGTTTTCGCCCCCTGGAAGTGTGCAACTGTCCCCGAATCACCGAGGTGAAAATCCTAACCCGGAAGCCGGTCACTGCCTCTGATCAGGAGGTTCGGGAAAATCCCCGAGCACGCAGTGCCAAGCTTCGGGCAGTGGAAAAAGAGGTTTAGGCTGGATCATGCAGGGAAAGGAGTTCGCCGATGGTAGATTGTCATAGCCAGAAACTGAGCAACCGTCCGGTCGGTGCCGACGACCGGGCCACCCTTTCTGAAATCGCCCGATGGATTACCGTGGGCGCCCTTTTCGTCTGTCTAATTGTGGGCTACGCCTGGTCGCAAAACAAGATTCTCGGCATTCACTACCAGATGGAACAACTCAAGACGGAGAGCGCTGAGTTGAGGGAGGTCAACGCTGCTCTTCGGGCGGAGTACTCCTCGCTCATCAATCCGGAAAGCGTTGAATCTAAAGCCTCGGAACTGGGCCTTGTCGCTTCCAACCAGGTCGAGGTAAAAATTCTTGACTCCGTTCGGAGGGAAGTCCCGGCCTCCGGGAGGGTAGTCGTTCAATCGAACCTTCAGCGAAAGAACTTGTATGAATGAAGGGAACTGCCAAGGATAAGAAAAACACTGCCCTGATCCATCGCCTTCTGGGCGTCTACCTGGTACTGGGC
>JAPYTY010000199.1:0-613 GCA_029942065.1 Acidobacteriota bacterium
ACCGGCCCTGGCGCATCCTGTGCCAGGATGACGCCGAAGGCGGAACCTGCCAACACTAAAACCAGTGCGCTTTCCTGAAACGTTCTTTTCATGACCGTTCTCCTTCTCTTGTATAATGAGGAACACCTAGTGACACACAGGGGTTTGTGTCTCACCGATAGATGAACTATGGTCCCTAACCCAGGAAGCAGGCAAGAAGCCAACATGTCGGTATCCAAAACTTCCACCACGCTGAGCAAAACCGGAGAAGTCCGAGACCGCCACAGGCAATTTCTTTTTCCCTGCGGCCCGCCCTACTATCAGGACCCTCTGGTTCTTGTGCGGGGAGAAGGGACCATGGTGGAAGATGCCGAGGGACGAAAGTACCTGGACCTATTCAGTGGCATCCTGACCACCTCGGTGGGACACTGTCATCCGGAGGTGGTGGAGCGGGTCCGCCGGCAGGTGGGCGTTCTGGGTCATACCTCCACCCTCTACCTGACTGAGAACCAGATTCAGGTGGCCGAGCAAATGGCCGATCTCGCTCCCGGCGGTCTGACCCAGTCATTCTTTACCAACAGCGGCACCGAGGCGGTTGAAACCGCCATCATGTTGGCCTGCCTCGCAACGGGGA
>JAPYTY010000199.1:623-4746 GCA_029942065.1 Acidobacteriota bacterium
TTCGCCACGCCTATTCAGGCCGCAGTTTTTTGACCACCAACATGACCGCCCATGCTCCCTGGCGGCCACTGGCCACCTCCATACCGGGAATCAAGCACGTCATGTCACCCTATCCCTATCGTTGCCCTTTCGGCACCCCCTGTGACGAGAGGTGCGTCGACGCTTTGGCTCGGGATCTGGAAGAAGTCATCGCCACCACCACCAACGGAAAACCGGCGGCATTCTTTGCCGAGACCATCCAAGGGGTGGGAGGCTATATCGTTCCCCCGCCCGGATACTTCCAGCGGGCAGCGGAAATTATCCGCCGCTATGGGGGCCTGTTCATCTGCGACGAGGTCCAGACGGGCTTTGGGCGAACGGGTGAGAAGTGGTTCGGGATCGAGCACTGGAAGGTGGAGCCCGACATCATGGTCATGGCCAAGGGAATTGCCAACGGCTTTCCGGTGGGGGCCACCCTCACTCGGCCCGAGATCGCAAAGGCCTGGACAGCCAAAACCATCTCCACCTTTGGGGGCAATCCCGTATCGATGGCCGCCGCCTCCGCTACTCTGGAAGTCATGACCCGAGAAGGCACCCCGGAACGCTCGCAAGTTCGAGGTTCCCAGCTGCGCAAGGGCCTGGAGGACCTCGGCGATCAGCATGCCTGGATCGGAGAGGTACGCGGAATGGGCCTGATGCAGGCTCTGGAACTGGTGGAAGATCCCGTCACCAAGGAAGCGAGTCCTTCCAAAGCCCAGGCGCTTCTGGAAGCCGCCCGGGAGGAAGGGGTTCTGCTGGGATTGGGCGGCCTGCAAGGCCACGTCATTCGCCTGGGCCCCTCCATGCTGATCAGCGAAGAGGAAGTGGCGGACGGCTTGGAACGACTCGGCAGGGCTTGCCGGGTCGTCGATTCAGCATGACCGATGACCGCTGCCGGAAAATCCCAAATCCGAAAACCTAAATCCGGACCTAATCAAATTTGATCCAGGAACGGGGAGGCCGAAGGCCGCTCATAGAGCGGCCGCTACAACAAGCTTGCTGTGGGCGCACTCAGTGCGCCCCTACAACAGGCTGCAGGATCGTGCCGACCTGGAACGTGAAACGTGGAACCTGAAAGGTGGAAGGCGCTGGTCGAAGACCAGCGGCCGAGGCACCTCCCACACTCCCGGACTCTTCATTCTGGATTCTGGATTTTTCTGGTCAGCTGGTTAGCCGGTCAGCTTTCCCTCCTGGCTCCTGGCTCCTTTCTTCTGTATTCTTCTCCCATGATTGCCGGACTCCCCTGGACTTCCTGGATCTTGCTATTGGCTGCTGTAGGAATCGGGCTCGCGGTGGAGCTGGTCTTCTATTTCAGACAACGCCAGAAACGACAGTAGTCGGTTCGGATTTCGAATTTTCTGACCTCGAGGACACTCTTGGACCAACCCTACAACCTGACTATCATCTCTGTTTTAATCTGTTACCTCGGAATCCTTCTGGCCATCGGCTTCTGGGGAAGACGCGATTCCACCACCCTTGCCGGGTACTACGTGGCCGACAAGAACCTTCCCGGCTGGGTCATTGCCTTCAGTTCCAACGCCACGGGAGAGAGCGCCTGGCTGCTTCTGGGGCTCACGGGAATGGGCTACCTGGTGGGGGTACATGCCTTGTGGATCGTTCTGGGAGAAGTTCTGGGGGTGGCCCTGAGCTGGACGCTGGTGGCCCTCCCCTTCAAGGAATACACGGACCGTTATCATTCCATCACCGTTCCCGACTATCTTGAGTCACGATTTCGGGATACCCGGAACTGGATTCGCCTGGTCAGCGTGGTGATCATCTTCAGTATGGTGACCACTTATACGGCCGCCCAGTTGACCGCCTCCGGCAAAGCCTTCAGCTCTTTTCTGGGAACCAGCTATCTGACCGGGGTACTGACCGGCGCCGTCGTGATCCTTTTTTACACCACGGTAGGCGGTTTCAAAGCCGTGGCCTACAGCGATCTTCTGCAGGGCGTTTTAATGTTCGCAGGACTCCTGGTCCTTCCCATCGTGGGAATCGCGGCCTGCGGAGGATGGGTGCCCCTCATGTCGCAGCTTCAATCCATCGACCCCGACCTGCTCCAACCCATGGGCAAGTTCGGGTTTTCTCTGGAAGGCGTTCTCAGCGCCCTGGGCTTTGTGGCCATCGGATTCGCTTTTATGGGAGTCCCCCAGATCCTGACTCGCTTTATCTCAGCTCGTGGTCGGGACGAGATCGTCCAGGGTAGCCTGTTGGCCGTCATTTGCATTATCGTCTTCGATACCGGAGCCGTCCTGGCAGGAATGGCGGGACGATCACTCTTTCCCGGCCTGGAGGATCCGGAGACCATTCTTCCTCAGATGAGCCAGGAGTTGTTTCCGGCCATCTTCACGGCCATCTTTCTGGTGATCGTGCTGGCAGCCATAATGTCCACGGTGGATTCCCTGCTGATCCTGGCCTCCTCGGCCGTGGTTCATGACGTGGTTCAAAAAATCTTTCATCCAAATCTCTCGGAACATCGCCTGTCCCTTTACGGAAAGCTGACGACCGTGGTCATCGGAGCCGGAGCCCTGATCCTGGCCGTCGGCGAGGTGCGGATGATCTTCTGGTTCGTACTCTTTGCCTGGTCGGGGCTGGCCTCAGCCTTCACGCCCGTCATTCTATGCTCCCTGTTCTGGGCTGGAACCTCCCGGGCCGGCGCCCTGGCCGGTATGGTGGGAGGCTTCCTGAGCACGGTGGTGTGGGTGCTTTTCTTCAAGGAGCAGTTTTACGACCTTTACGAGATGATCCCGGGGTTCCTGGTGGGACTCCTCCTTACCGTTGGGGTGAGTCTCGCCACCAAGCCACCGGAGGGTGCCGCCGAGGAACTCCAGCAGATTCGTGCCACTTTGAGGTAACCCCTTTCAAAACATTGTAGAATGATGTTCCTATTGAATCCAAGACAGGGAGGCATATGTTGAAAAAATGGACCAACCTTGTTCTTTCCAGCACGGCATTCTGCGTGTTTTTAGTACTGGTAAGCCTCTTCTCGAGCCCTGCCCTGGGCCAGTCTGAGAAAATCACGGCGGCGCCGGCCTTCTCGGCTGAGGAATTGCTGGCTCAACCCACCGACGGCTGGATCACCAACGGCGGCACTCTGTTCAACCAGCGCTTCTCGCCCCTGAATCAGATCACGGCCGATAATGTCGGCAATCTCAAGGGCGTATGGAGAGTCCATCTGGGCTCCGGTCTGGAGGTCAAGTATTCCGGCGAAGCCCAACCCCTGATTCACGAAGGAGTGATCTATATCGTGACCGGAGCCGATGATGTGTCGGCGGTAGCCGTCAAAACCGGTGAGATCCTCTGGAAATACCAGGCCAATCTGGATCAGTCGATCAATGCCGTCTGCTGCGGCTGGACCAGCCGGGGCCTGGGACTGGGGGATGGAAAAGTTTATGTCGGTCAACTGGACGGCAAGCTGGTGGCCCTGGATCAAACATCTGGTGAGCCCGTCTGGGAGGCCCAGGTGGGCCGTTGGCAAGACGGCTACACCATCACCAGTGCTCCACTTTACTACGACGGATTGGTCATCACCGGCACGGCGGGAGGCGACCGGGGCGCCCGGGGCCATGTCACCGCCTACGATGCCGGCAGCGGCCGGCAGGTGTGGCGATTTCACACCATCCCGGGTCCAGGCGAATGGGGCCACGACAGCTGGCCCGCCAACTCCGATTCCTGGAAACACGGCGGTGCGACCGTCTGGCATACCCCCGCCGCGGATCCGGAACTGGGGCTGATCTACTTTTCTACCAGCAATCCTGGACCCGATTTCAACGGGGCCGTCAGAGAGGGCGACAACCTTTTTTCGGCGGCCATTGTGGCTCTGGAGGCCAAGACCGGAAAGCGTCGCTGGCACTTTCAACAGGTCCACCACGATATCTGGGACTACGATGCTCCCAACCCGGTGGTACTGTTCGATCTGGAGCTGGATGGAACCCCTCGAAAAGGGTTGGCTCAGGCCGGTAAAACGGGTTGGGTCTACATTCTGGACCGCACCAATGGGGAGCCCCTGCTGGGCATCGACGAAAAAGAGGTACTCCAGGACCCACGCCAGAAAACGGCCCCCACCCAACCCTACCCCAAGGGAGACGCCTTTGTTCCCCAGATG
>JAPYTY010000200.1 GCA_029942065.1 Acidobacteriota bacterium
CAAGAGTACGCCTGCGGGGCCCTTCGTCGCACGCCTTGTCATCGCGGCGCCTGCGTCCCTTCGTGACAACAACCTATGCATAATCCGGGTTAGCAACTCCTCGCTGCCGCTCGGAGTGGAGAAACGCGTCGCTAATGCTTTGCGTGGAGAAGTGCGCTTGGCGCGCGGAGAATCAGAACCGTTCCGGTTTCGGATTTGGGACTTCGGATTTCGAATTTTCTTCCAGGGGCCAGCCGGTCGAAAACCGGCGTCTGCCATTCCGGACCCGTTAAACCTTAAACCTTAAACGCGCTGACCAAAGGTCAGCGTCTGCTATACTCCCCTGGCCCGCCATGGATCCTCAGCGACTCACTCAGAAAATTAAAGTGCAAGCCCGGAGTCTGGGCTTTGACGCCATTGGTGTGGCTCCCATCGAAGCCGTCCCGGGAGAGTTGCTTCAGATCTGGTTGGAACGCCAATTTCAGGGGGAGATGTCCTACATGGAAAGGACGGCTGAAAAGCGGGTGGATCCCAGCAAGGTTCTGCCGGGTGTGCGTTCCATGATTTCGCTTTCGCTCAACTATCTTCATCCCTATGAGCTTCCCTACCAGGAGCCTGACCGCGGAGCAATTTCACGCTATGCCTCTGGAGATGACTACCATGACGTGTTGAACCAGAAACTGGAGGCGCTCCTGGCCCATATCAAGGGGCTGGATCCGCAGGCTGAGGGCAAAACCTATGTCGATACAGGGCCGGTGATGGACAAGTACTGGGCCGCCCATTCGGGGATCGGATGGCTGGGAAAACACACCAATGTGCTGTCTCGGGACGCTGGATCGTGGTTTTTCCTGGGTGAAATTCTTCTGAACCTGGACCTGCAATACGATATGCCCGGAGAGGATTTCTGCGGATCGTGTACACGCTGTATCGATGCCTGCCCGACCGACGCCATCACCGAGCCCTATGTTCTGGATAGCCGCCGCTGCATTTCCTATCTGACCATCGAGCTTCGAGAGGATATTCCCGAAGAATTCCGCCCATCCATGAAAAATCTGATTTTCGGCTGTGACATCTGCCAGGATGTTTGTCCCTGGAACGACGAGGTTCCCCTTTCAATGGTTGGCGATTTCCAACCGCGGGAAGGGAATCGGGCACCCGATCTCAAGGAATTGGCCCGCCTTTCGGCGGAAGATTTCAGTCAACGCTATCGGAAGAGTCCCATCAAGCGGGCCAAATGGCGGGGTTTTATGCGTAATGTCGCTGTGGCAATTGGAAATAGCGGGAATCCCGAGATGATTCCGGAACTGGAAGGTCTGATGGACCGTGAGGATCCCATGATCCGCCGGCATGCGGAGTGGGCATTGAAGAAAATAAAAGGAGCCAGGAGCCTGGAGAAACGCGCTGACGCGCGTGGAGAAGAAGAAGGGTAGCGGCCTCTCTATGAACGGCCCTTCCGGAATCGGCGCGCTGAGGCGCCTCCCACACTCCCGGACACGTTAAACCTGAAACGTGAAACCTGAAACGCGCCGGTCAAAGACCGGCGGTCTTCAGTTTATCTTTTCCCTGGCAGCCAGTTTGGCTTCGATCGCCTTCAGGGTCTCCTGGTTCTGGTCGAGGGCTTGCCGGCTCAAAACCTGGCCGATGAACTCCACATGGATGGTCCAGGCTCGTTCGATCTGTCCGCTTTCAGGATTCTTGTACCAGGATTCCTCCCACAAATTCTTGTTGTCCAGGGTCCATCGAACCAGTTGTCCGGGCTCATATCGGTTCAGGGAGGGCACCACATCCAGTTCCTCGAACTCGTCATCAGGATCAAGCGCCTCAAGAATGGCGATCTTTGCCGCTTCAACCTCCTGGGTGCATTCCGGATCCGAGTAAAACGGAATATCTGCATAAAGAACCCGGTAGGGAACCACAGGCATTTCATCGCTGGATTGAGGGTCGCGTTGAGTGGGCACTGCACTGGCTGGCTGGTCCGACATTGCTTTTTCTCTCTTTCCGCTCCGGACATTCTTGCCGGGGCTCTTGGTTGAATTTTTCGCTACTATGAGAAGGCGTATTTTACCATTGGATGGCGACGGCGCTCAAAAATGAAGTTGCGGTGCATTTCAGTACCGGTTCACCACCTTGACCGGGTGTTCACAACGTGCTAGAAAAGGTTTCTTTACCGAAGAGCGAAGGACCGGGAAAGGTGGGTAGATGAGTTCCCCAACAGCCAGCAAGTATGCAAGAGCCCTGGCCGAAGTGGCCGTGGATTCAAAGCAGGAAGTTCGGGTTCAGAAGGAACTCGCCGAGTTGGCTGAGTTGCTGGCCTCACACAAAGAATTGTTCGACACCTTGACCAATCCGGCAATTCCTTTTGCAGCCAAAAGAAAAATCGTGGAAGAGGTGGGCCGGAAGGCGTCTCTGGAGCAGATGACAGTGAACTTCGTTCTGGTTTTGTTGGAGCATGCCCAGATCGACCAATTCGAGGAAGTGGTTGAGGCTTACGATGACGTGCTCGACGAGTTCCACGGCGTTTTGCGAGGTCGTGTTGTTTCTTCAGAAGAGCTGAAAACAGATGTGCACGAGCGTATCCGCGAGATTGCGGCCGGCTTGACCGGTAAAGAGGTTGAAATTGATTACGATGTCGATGGAAAACTAGTGGGCGGGTTCAAGCTTCAGATTGGGTCGACGATTTATGACGGATCCCTTCAAAACCAACTGGACGAGATACGTCGTCGTCTGACTGAACAGTAGATCGAGGAGCAAACGGATGGCATTTAAGGCAGACGAGATCAGCAATATTATCAAGGAGCAGATCAAGGACTTCGACACCGGGGTGGTGGTCAGCGAGGTGGGCAGCGTGATCTCCGCAGGTGACGGGATCGCCCGGGTTCATGGCCTGGAAAAGGTGATGGCCCTCGAGCTTCTGGAGTTTCCCCATGACGTTTACGGGCTTGCCTTCAATCTGGAGGCAGACAACGTGGGCGCGGTCCTGTTCGGTGATTTTCATGAGATCAAGCAAGGCGACCTGGTCAAGCGCACCAAGCGAATCATGCAGGTACCGGTGGGAGACGCTCTGCTGGGTCGGGTGGTCGACGCTCTGGGGCAACCGGTTGACGGCAAGGGACCCCTGAACACCGAAGAGTTTCTCGAGGTGGAGAGGATTGCTCCCGGAGTCACGGACCGGCAGCCGGTCAGAGAGCCCGTCCAGACCGGTCTCAAGGCCATTGATACCATGATTCCGGTTGGGAGAGGACAACGTGAGCTCATTATTGGCGATCGCCAGACCGGCAAGAGCGCCATTTTGATCGACACCATCATCAACCAGAAAGACACCGATCTCATTTGCATCTATGTCGCCATTGGCCAGAAAAGGTCCACCGTGGCGCGATTCATCAAAACCCTGACCGATTATGGCGTCATGGACAAATGCGTGGTAGTCATTGCGGCGTCTTCCGATCCGGCGACCATGCAGTACCTGGCGCCCTATGCCGGTTGCTCGATCGGGGAGTACTTCAGAGACTCCAATCGGCATGCACTGGTGATGTACGATGATCTGTCCAAGCACGCAGCGGCTTACCGGGAAATTTCGCTGCTGTTGCGGCGCCCACCCGGACGTGAGGCCTATCCGGGAGATGTCTTTTATCTTCACAGTCGTCTTCTGGAGCGAGCAGCCAAACTGAGCGATGAGATGGGCGGAGGAAGCTTGACTGCTCTTCCGGTCATTGAAACTCAGGCGGGAGACATCTCGGCCTACATCCCTACCAATGTTATTTCCATTACCGACGGACAAATTTTTCTGGAATCCGATCTTTTTTACTCCGGCATCCGGCCTGCCATTCACGTGGGTAATTCGGTCAGCCGAGTTGGCGGAGATGCCCAGATCAAGGCCATGAAGCAGGTAGCGGGAACCCTGCGACTGGATCTGGCTCAGTACCGGGCGCTGGCGGCCTTTGCCCAGTTTGGCTCGGATCTGGATGAGGCCACTCAGAAACAGCTGGCCCGAGGCGAACGACTGACCGAAATCCTCAAGCAGGATCAATATGCGCCCATGGCTGTGGAAAAGCAGATTGTAGTCATTTTGGCCGGCACCAAGGGATTCCTGGACGATATCGAGATCTCGCAGCTGGAAGAGTTCCAGGTGGGACTCCTGGAGTTCATGGATTCCAGCCATTCCGATCTGTTGAAAGAGATTCTGGAGAAGAAGGCTCTGGATGATGATCTGCAGAACCGCCTGCAGGAGGCCATCGGAGAATACGCGACCCGTTTCAAGGAGGAACGTGCGGTCTAGCGAAGTGCCGCCGCCTTCATTCGGGCCGGCGAAGCATTTAATTTACATGCCCCGGAAGGATAGTTAGCTCATGTCGGGAGGCAATCTTCAAGATATTCGGCGCCGTGTTCGATCGGTGAAGAATATCCAGCAGATCACACGAGCCATGAAGTTCGTGGCGGCATCGAAGCTGCGGAGGGCCCAGGATCGCATCTTTGCCGCCCGTCCTTATGCCAACCGGATGTTGGCGGTCCTGAACTCTCTGGCCTCACGGGCTGATCCCGAGCATCATCCTCTCCTGGTCGAGCGGGAACAGGATAAAGTGATGCTGGTGGTCATCACTTCCGATCGTGGCCTGTGTGGTGCTTTCAGTGCGAATATCATCAAGGCGGCCATCCGCTACATCGAGGAAAAGAGTACCAACGATGCCCTCAGCCTGGCCCTGGTAGGACGAAAGGGAGTGGACTGGTTCGGACAGCGATCCTGGCCCATCC
>JAPYTY010000201.1 GCA_029942065.1 Acidobacteriota bacterium
AATCTGATCAGTATCCAGCTGCGCTCATCTGAAAAGATCGAGTGGATCGAAGGGGCTATCTTGCACCAGGGCAACCTTCGCCTGGTCTCCATCGACGGAATCCCTGTTGAAACCGAACTGGGCAATCAGATCCTCTTTATCCGAAACGAAGACACCCCTGGAGTCATTGGCCAGGTCGGCATGATCCTGGGAGAAGCTAAAATAAATATTGCTTCCTTTGTTTTGGGAAGAAATGGAGATCAGCCCTATGCCGTCGGAGTGGTGAATACCGATGGAGAAGTCCCGGACGATACGCTGGACAAGATCCGTAGAATCCCCGCCGTACAATTCGCCCTGTTGATCCGCCTTTAAGAAGCGTCGGGGCGCACGGCCGTGCGCCCTTGGGTGAGCCGTTCGGTAGTTCCGTGAAACGTGGAACCTGGAACGTGAAACGCGCTGGTTAAAGACCAGCGCTCTTACATCATGATTCCCTTCAAGGACAGCATCCCTTCACGCCGTTTCCCCTTCGTGACGGTGATACTGATCATCACCAACGCTGCGGCCTTTGCCTACGAACTGTCTCTTCCCTGGGAGGGACTCGAAAATCTGATCAACACCTACGGTGTCGTTCCCTTCAAACTCCAACTGGTGGCGGACAACCCCCTAGGGGTTCTGGGGGAAATGGCGGGCTCCCTGGTAACCTCGACCCTGCTGCACGCCGGGTTCCTGCATTTGCTCGGGAACATGTGGTATCTATGGATATTTGGCGATAACGTTGAAGACCGGATGGGCCCGATTCGTTTTCTCTTGTTCTATCTTTCCTGTGGAGTTGTAGCCAGTGTGACCCACATTGTTTTCAACCTCGGCAGCCCGGTCCCCACGATCGGAGCGAGTGGTGCCGTGGCAGGCGTCCTCGGAGCCTATCTGGTCAGTTATCCCTTTGCCCGTGTGCTCACGCTTCTTCCCTTTTTCATCATCTGGCCGGTGGTGGAACTCCCGGCCATCCTGGTCCTTGGATTCTGGTTCATTGTCCAACTTTTTAATGGAACGGCGGCCATCGGAACAACGTCTGAAATGATGGCCGGAGTTGCCTGGTGGGCTCATATTGGAGGATTCATTTCAGGCATTCTTTTCCTCAGGGTATTTGCCCGACGGCCTCGCCATTAGCTTGAGGTATGCATCGTTCCTCAGATGAAGGCGGCGGCCCTGGAGTAGAAACTCCAGGCATCATCCAGGCTACAGTGAGGGCGCACCGAGTGGCCCCCCTCTCTCACCTGGAAAACCTCGCTCCGAAGGAGCGACAGGCCCTGAGTCAGGGCGTCCCGCCCTGGCTCAGTCTTCTCTGTGTCTTTGTGCCTCTGTGGTGAATATCTTCTTTGTTTCTTTGTGGTGAGTTCGGCCAGAATCGGCGCACTGAGGCGCCTCCCACATTCCCGGATGCCGCTCGCAGAGCGGCCGCTACAACAGATTCGCCCCTTCGTTGTTAACCGAGATTGAAAAAATTAAAAAAAGAATTATCTTCTCTGTACCTCTGTGGTGAAACTTCTTCTCCGTATCGTGGTGGTGAACCCCACTACAGGTCCAGAGAATCCACGAACGCCTCGGCCGAAAATGGGATGAGATCTTCTGCCTGCTCCCCTATTCCCACGTAACGGATGGGAATTTTTAATTCCCTGGCAATGGCGATCACGATACCCCCCTTGGCCGTTCCGTCCAGCTTGGCAACCACCACCCCCGTGATTCCGATCGTTTTGAAAAATTCTCGTGCCTGGTTCAATCCGTTCTGCCCCGTCGTGGCATCCAAGACCCAGTACACCTCGTGAGGAGCACCTTCCACTTCTCGAGCGGCGATACGCTGCATTTTCTGCACCTCCTCCATGAGATGGGTCTTGGTGTGAAGGCGCCCTGCAGTATCAACCACAAGAACATCCTTCTTTCTGGCCCGGGCGGCCGCCATGGCATCGAAAAGCACGGCTGAAGGATCGGCTCCCGCACCCTGTTGCACAATATCCGCCCCGGTTCGCTCAGCCCAGATCGCCAGCTGTTCCGCCGCGGCTGCCCGAAAGGTATCGGCAGCGCACACCAGAACTTCTTCCCCCTCTTGTTTAAAAAGGTGTGCCAGTTTACCCACGGTGGTGGTCTTTCCAACCCCGTTGACACCCACCACAAAGACCACTCGAGGGCGAGTCGTCGACCGGGTCCCTGGATCCACCTCCTGGCTGGCCTGGAGAATCACTCCAATCTGGTCTCGAATCATTCTCCTGACCTGTGCCCCGGACAGGACCTTTCGGCCACGGGTCTCTTCCCGGACTCTTTCAAGAATGGCCAGGCTTGTCTCGACTCCGATATCGGCACCAATCAGTATGTTTTCCAGATCCTCGAGCTGACTTTCAGTGATGGGACTATCCGCTGTACCCATCACCTGGTCCATCTGGTGACTGATTTCGTCTTTGGTGACCTTCAGCGCTTCCTTGAGCCGCTTGAAGTAACCCGGTTGTTCCTGGTAGCTGAAAATACTCATGTGGCCAGGCCTTCAAATTGGCTCTGAAGACGTTCCCATGAACCCCTTTCCAGTTCCCGGTAAAGACTCTGAAGCTCCTCGGTCAGGATTTCACAAAAATCCAGCGGGTGTTCTACCCTCAAACCTTCCGCTGCCAGCGAAGTGGCCGTTTGTCTCAGATCGTCTGGAAACTCCTTTTGATGGATGTTGACGCCGATCCCGATGATGGCCCACAGGATCCGGTCCTGGAACGTACTGGTCTCGGTCAGGACTCCACAGACTTTCTTCCCTGAAATAAACACATCGTTGGGTCGCTTGAGTCGAACCTGCAGGTTGGAGACAGCGGTTCGGCCAATGGCACCAACAACTGCCAGACCGGCTAATATCTCCAGAAAAGAAGACTGATTGACTCGCCAATCCGGATACAGCAGATACGACACATACAATCCTTCGCCGGAAGGTGAATGCCAGGTGCGGGAGTAACGTCCTTTCCCAGCCGTCTGTTCCCGTGCCACCACGATCCGGGGTTCTCTTCCAGCCACGAAGGTCTTCAGATAATCGTTGGTGGAGTCGATGCTCTCGAGATATTCGAAGTGCTTGAAAAGCGGCCCGGTACCGCGTATCTCGGATTTCATCGGGGTTCCAGGATGAGGCTTAAATCAGAGGACGGGGAGGAATGGGTCAAGACCCCCAGGGAAATATAATCGGCTCCCGCTTCGGCGTACTGGACGATGTTCTTTTCATTGACCCCTCCCGAGACCTCAATCAAGCAGCGCCCTCCGATCATCTCAACCGCTTCTTGAACCTGCTCGGCCGTCATGTTATCCAGAAGAATAATATCGGCTCCCGCGCTGAGAGCCTGCCTGATCTCCTGATGGTTTCTCACCTCCACCTCGACCCTCTGCAAGTGGTTCATCGAGCTTTGACAGGCTTCAATGGCTTCCCGCACCCCTCCGGCAACGGCAATGTGATTTTCCTTGATGAGGATGCCGTCATCCAGACCAACCCGGTGATTGATTCCTCCCCCCATTCTTACTGCGTACTTCTCCAGAGCTCTCCACAAGGGCGTGGTTTTACGCGTATCCAGGACCTTGGCCTGAGTGTGGGCCACCCGCTCGACATAGCTTCGGGTCAGAGTCGCCACCCCACACATGCGCTGCAAGAAGTTCAGAGCCACTCGTTCGCCCTTGAGCAACAACGAGGCCTTCCCCTCCAGCCTACCCACGGTATCTCCCGAACAGATCGGGGCACCCTCCTCACAGCGAAGCTGAGCTTCCACTTCTCCCAGAAGTTGAAAAACGCGGATGAAGATGGGCCATCCCGCAAGAACAAGGTTTTCTTTGGCGATCAGCGTCGCCTGGAATCGGATCTCCTCAACTGTCGAGGAACCCGTTGGTCCCAGAATGGCATCGGTAGTGATGTCTCCCCTTCCCAGGTCTTCGGCCAGGGCCTGCCTCAGGAGGGGATCAAGGTTGAGTAAGTCCATCCAGTTTCTCTTGCAGTTTCTCGAGCTGCTGAACCGCCTCGGCATGCCTCTCACGAGTGGCGGCTACCACTTGCTCCGGGGCTTTATTGACGAAATCCGAGTTGTCGAGCTGCTTCTGGAGGTGCCGAACATTATCTTCACTGCGACCGATCTGCTGGATCAGTCTTCGGCGATCTGCTTCCACATCAATCACTTCGTCCAAAATCAGGGAGAACTCAGCCAGTTTGGAGACACCCTGCACCCGCCGCCCCTCCGCCTCTAAATGGGGGACCAGATCAATCTGGCTCAGGTGGGCCAGACTCTTGATCTGTTCGCACTGGGATTCGAGAAAACTCCGGCTCTTCTGCTCACATGCCAGCTGCACGGAAATTTTGCTGCGAGGGTCGATGTTGTTTTCAGATCGAGAAGTACGGATGCTGGTAACCAATTCCTGAAAGCCTTCCATCTCCTCTTCAGCTTCCGAATCCATCCATTCGGGATGCACAACCGGATAGGCAGCCACCATCAGAGAGTCTCCGGAATGAGGCAGTTGCTGCCATAGTTCTTCGGTGATGAAGGGAATAAACGGATGCAGCAGCCTCAGGTTTTCTTCCAGAATATAGATGGCCACCTGGCAGGTTTTACTCTTTTTATCAGGGTCCTCACCGGTGAAATTCATCTTGGCAAGCTCCACGAACCAGTCACAGAATTCATGCCAGAAGAAGTGGTAGAGCTCATTACTTGCTTCATGAAATCGGAACTTTTCCAGATTGTCGTTGGT
>JAPYTY010000202.1 GCA_029942065.1 Acidobacteriota bacterium
ACACCACGTTGTTCCTGTTCGGTCCCCAGCCCACCTTCCCACGACCGCCTGTTCCCGCCGAACCCGCCACCGAGTGCCTGCTGGGACGTGTTTCCTTTCAGGCCGTCGAATTTCATGCTAACCAGCCTTACATGCAGCAGTGGAACCTCTCCGTTCAAAGAGAGTTGATCGGTGGAGCCAGCCTCACGGCAGCTTATGTCGGATCGAAGGGCACCCACCTGATGGGGCACCGCAACATCAACACGGCCGAACCCATCGGGACCATCGACGGAGTCAAATCCTTCGGACCAGGCGGCGCTCCCCTGCCTCGAAGGAATCCCAACTATCAGGACATCACCATGTGGGATTGGGGTTACGACTCCAACTACCACGGCTTGACCTTCTCGCTGCGGAAGAGATTTTCCGACGGTCTCCAGTTTCAGACCTCCTACACTTGGGGCAAGAGCCTGGACACCAACTCGCGAGGAAATTCCGGGGACTTCAGCGGCCCGGCTGCCGAGCCGCAGGATACCTACGATCTGAGCGCAAACCACGGTCCAAGTGATCACCATGTGAGCCAGTCCTTCCGCTTCAACTGGGCCTATGCCCTGCCTGTGAGAGGTCTCGACGGTGCGGCGGGAGCGGTGCTGCAGGGATGGCAAGTACAGGGAATCGTGAGCTTGAATACTGGCGGGCCGCTGCAGGTCAACCTGGGCGGAGGCCCCGGTCTGACCGACTACAACCGCGACCGTGCACGCGGCAATGAACGGCCGAGTCTGGTTGCCGGAGCGGACCCCAACCCGGTCCTGAAAGACGGACGCGATCCCAGCAAATACTTCGACAGTTCCGCCTTTTACATCCAGCGCAAGGGCACCTACGGAAATCTCGCAAAGAACAGCCTGACCGGGCCCGGCCTGGCCTCCCTTGATCTATCCTTTTTGAAGGACACCAATCTGAGCGAGGATGTCTCCATGCAGTTCCGGGCCGAGTTCTTCAACATTTTGAACCGGGCCAACTTCGGAACCCGGGGCATGGGGTTGAACGCCTTCAGTTCTGTTACCAATGACGCTGAAGGCAACGTCACCTCTTCCAGCTTCAACGGCACGGCCGGCCGGATCACCCAGACCGGCGGCAGCAACCGCCAGATCCAGTTAGCCTTGCGGTTCATCTTCTAAAGCTTCCAGCTTAACGCGGATGCTCAAAAGGGCGCCTTACATCTCATGTGAGGCGCCCTTTTTTGTGGGCCCGTTCCTCGCCTCAATCTTGTAGCGGCCGCTCTGCGAGCGGCTCTGACGTTGGGGGTGTCTTCTCCGAAGCCCCGAAGGGGCCAACGTCAAGCCCATTGACAGTTGCCTACAGCGCCCTTACAGGGCTCCCCCGATCACCACACTTTCAAACCTGGGGCTCACGCCCCAGGCTATTTCACATCACCCCTTCGGGGTTCTGGATCCCATACCACCGAGAAACAGAGAACGCTGACCGGTTGACCCGAATGTTGAACGGAGGTCCGGAAGGTTCAAGACTCCTCAGTGTTCATTTTCAAAACACTTTTTGTGCAAGACATTCGGAGTTCACTTCTCCGGAGCCCCGAAGGGGCAGCATAGAATAGCCTGGGGCGTGAGCCCCAGGATTGAAGGTTTGGAAAACAAGAGAGCTCTGTAAGGGCAATGCAGGGAATTTGTCAATGGGCCTCACATCACCCCTTCGGGGTTCTGGAAACCCTGCCACCAATACATTCTGTATCCTCTCACCTTTCACCCATTTCCAATTCAGCCAAATCAGAGCGGGCGCTACAAAAGCAGTCCAGATCAACGAGAGACGATCGCAGAAGTTATCGAATGGAATGGAACCTGGAACGCGCTGGCCGGATGGCAAGTGGTCAAGCTCCCACTGCCCACACCTGCTGGTCACGAAGGGCTTGAAGAGCCGCCCATAGAGCGGGCGCTACAAGGAAGGCGGAGGCCTTCCGGAATCGGCTGCACTGAGGCGCCTCCCACCCTCCGGAGATGTGGAACGTGCGGGTCTTCGACCCGCGCTGCTAGTGCAAGTAGAAAAAGCAGGCGAAGACGACCGGAGCATAGGCCAGATCAATTCCGCCGGACTCGCCCAGTACCTGGGCAATCTCCTGGTCACCGGGGGAGAAAGCGGTCACGCTGTTCTCCAGCGGAATGAGGTGCTCCTCATTTCCCACCTCCTCCAGGGTGAACTCCTTGGTGACCGCGAAGACCAGGTTGGCGATGATTCCGTCGGGGAGGGGCCCGGTATTGGAGATGGTGACCCGTAGGGTCACCACGTCTCCCTGGGCCTCACCGGCTTCCACCTCGACGGTCGCTCCGGCGGCCTCCACATCGGGCGTCAGCGAGGCCCGCTCAAAGGCGATCCCTGCCGTGCTGGAAAAAGAGATCTCATTGACGATCCTGCTAACTTCAACTCCCAGGGTATCGTTCAACGTCATGGCTATAAAAGCCTCCCGAAAGGTATTGCCTCCCAGGTTGGGAGAATCCCTCCCAAGAATGATCTGCAGAGCCTCCACGGGTGCGGATTCCTCGACATGTGCCGCCGCATCCTGAGCTTGAGTAAAAACGCACAGCGTTGGCACCATCAGCAATCCAACCATCAGCGATAGAAAAGGGCTCAATACTTTTTGGGACATAGGGTGCATCCTCATTTCGAAACAACTTACAAAAAATCCGAGAGCTACTTCCTTTTCTTGGAGATGGCGTGCTCACCACCGTGATCCTCCAGGTATTCGGGAGTGGGACGGCAGTTCAAGGCGTACCTTTGCTTGAGATCTTCATTCGTGTCGATCTCCATGGTCGGCTCATACTTGATATCGCCCAGGCCGTATTCTTCCCAGCGACTGTTGACCAGCTCTTCTTCCTCCTTGGAGAGAACCACGACCGGCGGAAAGGGCTGGTTGTTCCAGAAGGGCCGGCCTCCCAGATCCCAGTTCCGGGTGGCGTCGATCAGCATGCGGGCCCATTTTCCGGACCCGAACTGGACCAGATCCCGCTCCTCGAAGGGGGTACTGGGATCCAGAACCGATCCGAAGTGAGATTCGAAGATATGGATATCCTTCATGCCCGGATTGACGCGGGTACACAGCGCCCATTCCAGCTGGCCATGATCCCGGATATTGATATCCTCCTCGACCACCATCACGTTCTTGAAAGCCCAGTTGGCGAAGGACATTCCCCAGATAGCCGAAGCCACCTGTTTGGCCTGATGCCGGTAGCTCTGCCGGATCTGCACGTAGATCATGAAGAACGGGCCATCCAGATTCATCCAGACATCGGTCACGCCCGGCACCCCGCAGGCCTCCAGATGATTCCAGACCAGAGCGGAACTGGATAGGGAGGTGATATAGGCATCCTCGGTGGGCCAGCCAGGGCGGATGCTCTCGCAGGCGCCCTGATAGATAGGATCGTCCTTGAAGGTAATGCAATCGATCTTGGTGGTGGGCTTGGGAGAGAAGGCTCCTCCGTAGTAGCCGCAGTGCTCCGCAAAGGGGCCCTCCATTCTGAAATCCTTGGGATCCATCGACATGGTGGCTTCAATCACAATCTCGGCGGAAGCCGGCACCAGCAAATCGCTGGTTTCACATTTCACCAGATCCAGCGGCTCGCCCGTGATGCCCCCGTAAACATCGTACTCGGACACCAGGCGGCCATGAGCGCTCCCTGCAAGAATGGTGATCAGGGGGTTGCAGCCGTAGACATAGGCCACCTTCATGGGCTCCTTGCGATAGCTCAGCTTGGTGTAGTGATCCCCCCATCCCTGGGAGGGAGCCAGCAGATTGGAGATGTGCCTTTTCCCGGCAATCATGCCCCGGTAGATTCCCATGTTGTAACGACCCACGTCAGGGTCTTTGGTGATCACCGGGGCAAAGGTATTGATGAATCGTCCACCATCCCAAAGATGCCATTTGGGCACCGGCATGTCGTTGATGTCGATGTCATCGCCCTTGAGGATGTTTTGCTTGCAATCGGCAGTCGAGACTTCCCTGGGAGAAAGGCTCCTGGCATACCCCTCCTTCATCTTCAGGACCAGTTCCTTGCGTCCCGCGTCTTTGGGAAGGCCAAAGGCCAGATTGAAGCGCCCGTATGAGGAAGCCGAGTTGGTGAACAACTTGGTGCACCAGGTATTCTCGTGATCCTTGATATTGTTGAACTGGAGAGCTATCCCGCCATTCTTGGCTGACATGCAATAGCGGGAGATGGTTCCGATTTCGCCGTCCCAGTCCACTTTGACGTCCACTTCGCGGAATTCTCCTTCCGCCTTGAGCAGTTCGATCCAGTCATGGACGGTCCTGACCTCGCGGGGATCGTACCCTCCGTTGCTTCCTTTATTGAGTTCCTTCACGGGAGTTGCCATATTTCGCTCTTCTCCTTCTTCCCTTGTTACAGATGGGTTCGAATTTTGATGGTCACCAAGTTATTTCTCCACCAGTTCCTTTTGCGGCTCGTCGGTCTCTTTTTCAGGTTCTTCGTACCGCTCGATTTTCTCCTGGATCTCGAAACCTTCAGGCGGAGTCAGGAGACCCTTGTCGATCATCTGCTGAACCATTTCCTTGTAGAACCGCTTTCGCTCCGGATATAGAGGTGGAGCTTCCTCGGCAAACATATTCTTGGGCCAGGTGTATTTCTTGGCAGCCTCCAGGTAGAGTTCACCCCACAGCTCGGCCGGCACGTGGGGAAGCAGGCTGATCATTCCCTTGGCCCGGAAGGTGCGGATCTCTTCGATGT
>JAPYTY010000203.1 GCA_029942065.1 Acidobacteriota bacterium
ACACGGCTCACACCTCCAACCCTGTACCCTTTATCCTGCTGGATGATCACTATGGTCAAAAGCTGAGAAGGGGCGGAGCTTTGGAGGACATCGCTCCCACCGTCCTCCAGTATCTGGAAATCGAGAAACCCTCGGAAATGACCGGGAATTCCCTGCTTCCGGTGGAGTGATGAGCGCTGATCTGAGTATCGTCATCCCCTCCTGTAATGGCCTACACCTCCTGCGGGAAAACCTTCCGTCGGTTCAAAAAGCCGCGCAGCACTACCATCTGAAATCTGGATACAAGACGGAAATCATCGTGGTGGATGATGGGAGCCAGGATGAAACCTGCGAGGCCCTCCCCGTTGAATTTCCCGACGTGTTTTTGATGGCACGACGGCACAACGAGGGCTTCGCCAAGGCGTGCAATACGGGTTTTGAAGGGGCGGGGTTTCCCTTGGTGGCATTGCTCAACAACGATGTCAGGATCGAAGAAGGCTACTTTGTTTACCAGGCGCTGCACTTCCGGGACCCCGAGGTGTTTGCAGTGACCGCCAAGGTCTTTGAGTGGGACCAGCCTATCTTTGCCACGGGTGGGAGATTTGGTCAATTTCGGCGAGGATTCTGGAGCGTTTATTTCAATTACGATGCCGGTACCCCGCCTGCTCGGGAGTGGATCGAGGAGAGGCGACTTCTGTCTGCCTATGCCATCGGGGGCTTCTCCACCTACAACCGGGAGAAAATTCAGGAATTGGGTGGCTTCAACGAACTTCTTTCACCATTTCATTGGGAAGATGTCGATCTTTCTTATCGGGGATGGAAAAGGGGGTGGGAGGTCCGCTATGAACCTCGAAGTGTTGCCCATCATCGGGTCAGCACAACCATCAATGCCTACTACAAGAAGAAGTTCGTGGATGCCATTTCATTCCGTAATCGACTGCTCTTTCACTGGATCAATTTGCATTCCCGAAGCTATCTTCTTCGGCACTTGTTTTGGTTGCTGGTGCTGACCCTCACGCGAGTGCTGGTCTTTGATCTGTACTTCTACCGCTCCCTGGGGTTGGCTCTCAGGCGGCTCCCGGAGGTATTGAAAATCAGGAAGCTGGAGAGATCCAGCTCCAGGAGAACGGATATTGAGGTTTCTGGAATCCTCGGTCGCTTCTATGATTCCGCGCCTATTGAGATTTACTATAATCAGCAGGAAGTGATCCAGAAACATCCCGATTTCGAGGAAGCCGAGGCGTGACAAAGATTTCTGCCGTCCTGATTACCTACAACGAAGAGGAGAAGGTGCGGCGAGCCCTGAGGAGCCTCGAGTCCGTCGCCGATGAAATCGTTGTGGTGGATTCCTACAGCTCGGATGGGACGGTTGAAACCTGTCGTCACTACACGGATCGCGTGTTGTTGAAGAGCTGGGAGGGATACTGCCATCAGAAGCAATTTGCCACGGATCAGGCCAGCCATGATTGGATTCTCAGCCTGGATGGAGACGAAATGCTCAGCCCGCAACTCGCCCAGGAAATTCTTGAGTGGAAGGGGCAAGGGAGCAGCCGTAAAGGCTATTATCTTCCTCGTAAGACCTTTTTCATGGGACGTTGGATTGAACACACTACCTGGTATCCAGACTGGCAATTGCGTCTTTTTGAAAAGACTTCCGGGCGTTGGGAGGGAGGGCGAGTTCATGAATCGGTACGGGTTACCGGGCCTACAGGTAGGTTCAAGGGCCAGATTTACCACCATACCTACGCATCGTTTTCCGAGTACCTGGAACAGCTGGAGCGTTTTTCCTCGCTGGCGGCCCAGGATTACTTCGATGGCGGGAAGCGGGCTGACTGGACCCACTTGCTGATGCAGCCGCCCGTCATATTTTTGAAGAACTACCTGTTTCGCCGGGGTTTCCTGGATGGGATACCCGGTCTGGCAGTCTCCTTTCTGGCAGCCGTCTCTTCCCTGTTCAAGTACCTTAAATTGTGGGAAATTCAGTCGGAACTGGTCGGGAAAATTCCCGGCGATTTTGATTTGAAGGATGGCTAGAAAACTAAAAATCCTCTATGTCGATACCGAGGAGGTTTGGCGAGGGGGGCAAGCGCAGCTCTTCAGCTTGATGCTGGGCATCAAGGAGCGCCACCACAAGGTTTGCCTTGCTGCCCCCGAGAATGCTCCCTTGAGTGTCCGAGCCCGGGAGAAGGGCATCGAGACCGTTCCCTTTCGCCAAAGAAATGAGCTTAGCCTGGCGGCGGTTTTCAGATTATGGGTGATACTGCGAAATCGGGATTTCGATATTGTCTACGTGAACACTCCCCGGGCCATCATTTCCGGAGGGTTGGCATCCAAGCTGCGTGGGGTTCCCCTTCGAATATGCTCCCGGCGGGTGAACTTTCCCCTTAAATCCCCTCTGAGCCGATTGAAGTACAACTGGCTCCAGGAAAGCGTGGTCACGGTGTCCCTGAGCATTCAGGAAACCTTGATCGAAGGAGGCGTCCGCCCGGACCTGGTTCAGGTCATTTATGAGGGCGTGGATCTGAAGTGGATCGATGCCCACCCACCCACCTCCTTGTTGGAGGGTGGAGAGAGGTTGAAGGTGGGAATGGTGGCCCACCTGAGTCCGGAGAAGGGACACTATGTTCTGCTGGAGGCAGCCGCTCGGATTGTTTCCAGGTTTCCGGAGGTAGTTTTCGTGCTGGTTGGAAAGGGCAAGTCGATGTTTGAGTTGCAGGATAAAATCCGCGAGCTGGATATCGAGGACCATGTTATCTGCACCGGATTTCGGCACGACAGCGAGGTGCTGACAAAGGAGTTCGACATTTTTTGCCTTCCTTCCCTTTCGGAGGGTCTCAGTTCAGCGATTCTGGTCGCTATGGCCAGTTCTTTGCCGGTGGTCGCCACTCAGGTGGGAGGGATCCCGGAGTTGGTTGTGGATGGGGAGACCGGCCTTCTGGTGCCGGCCAATGACGCCCGTCAGCTTGCGTCTGCCCTGAGGCAGGTTCTGGAATCCCAAAGCCTTCGCCGTCGGATGGGCCAGGCGGGCCGCCGGCGGGTGGAGCAGAGCTTTACGCTGCAAAGAAAGCTGGACGAAACGGAGCAGCTGTACCTGACTTTGCTCGCATCCGATAGAATGGTGAGGAAATGAAAGGAATCATACTTGCCGGAGGTCTGGGGTCACGCCTTCACCCTTTGACCAAAGTGACCAACAAACACCTGCTGCCGGTTTATCACAAACCGATGATCTACTATCCTCTGGAGACCCTGGTGGATGCCGGCATTACCGACATCATGGTGGTCACGGGTGGCAGTAGTGCGGGAGACTTCTTGCGGCTTTTGGGAAACGGCAAGGAATTCGGCCTTCGTCATCTCCACTATGCCTATCAGGAGGGAGAAGGAGGGATCGCGGAAGCCTTGTCGCTTGCCACCTTCTTTGCCGAATCAGATTCTCTCTGCGTCATCCTGGGCGATAATATCCTGGAGGACTCGATTCGTCCCTACCTGGAGAATTTCAAGAAGCAGCAGGGTGGCGCCAAGATTTTTTTGAAAAAGGTGCCGGACCCTCAGCGCTTTGGAGTGCCTGAACTGGATGGCGACAAGGTAACGAAGATTTACGAGAAGCCCAAGATTGCCCCTTCCGAGTATGCTGTTACCGGTGTCTACATGTACGATCACAGGGTCTTTGAAATCATCAATACCCTTGAACGATCCGACCGCGGCGAGCTTGAGATCACCGACGTGAACAATCGATACATCGAGTGGGGTGACATGACTTATGACATCTTGGAGGGATGGTGGACGGATGCCGGGACTATCGAATCGCTTTTGCTGGCCAACAACCTGGTGGCTAACAGCAAAGACAACCGGTCTGCCGTCCCACCCGAATCGTCGCCCTCCTCGGAGGTGAGTGACCAAGCTTAACGATGAAGCTGCTAGTTACGGGTGGAGCCGGATTTATCGGCTCCAACTTTATTCGCCATATCCTGAGGGCACAACCAGACATTCAGGTGGTCAATCTGGATTGCCTTACCTATGCCGGCAATTTGAAGAACCTGGTCGATGTTGCCACTGACCCTCGGTATGCCTTCTTCAAAGGCGACGTCACCTCCCGCGAGGACGTTTCCCACTGCATCGCTCAGGGGATTGATGCGGTCATCAATTTTGCCGCCGAGACCCATGTAGATCGCAGCATTCTGGACAGTTCGGCTTTTATCCGAACCAATGTCGAGGGCGTTCAGATTCTGTTGGACGCATGTCGTGAAGGAAAAGTCTCTCGATTTGTTCAGGTGTCCACAGACGAGATCTATGGATCTTTGGGTACGGAGGGCCGATTTACCGAGGAAAGTCCTTATGCCCCCAATAGTCCCTATGCGGCCAGTAAGGCGGCGGCCGACCTGCTGGCTCGTTCCTTTCATAAGACCTATGGAATGGACGTCATGGTGACTCGTTGCTGCAACAATTATGGTGCCTATCAATTCCCCGAGAAATTGATTCCCCTGATGGTTCTCAATGCACTCGAGAACAAACCGCTTCCGGTCTACGGGGACGGCTTGAATGGGCGGGACTGGATTCATGTGGAAGATCACTGCCGAGCCCTGGAATGCGTGATCCTGGAGGGTCAGCCGGGGCGAAACTACAATATCGGATCCGATCAGGAAAAACAGAACCTGGATGTCATCCATCAAATCCTGGAGCTACTGGGACAGTCTCGTGATCTGATCCAGTTTGTCACCGATCGCCCGGGTCACGATCGCCGTT
>JAPYTY010000204.1 GCA_029942065.1 Acidobacteriota bacterium
ACTCCACACACCGGGGATGCAGCACCCCCGAGCCGGAGGCAGCGTATTCCAGCATCTCCTCGTAACTGATGAACCTCAACAGTCGAGCCTCGGGGACGAGGCGGGGATCGGCCGTGAAGACGCCATCCACATCGGTGTAAATCTCGCATACAGGTGATTGCATGGCGGCGGCCAGGGCGGTTGCAGTGGTGTCGGACCCCCCTCTGCCCAGCGTGGTGATCTCGTGATCGGTGGTAATGCCTTGATAACCGGCCACGATCACGATGTTTTCCTCATCCAGCAGGCGGTTGAGCTTATCGGTCTCGATGTTCTGGATTCGGGCGCGGGCAAAGTTGCCGTCCGTCACGATTCCGCACTGAGCCCCGGTGAGTGCGACGGCTTTGACTCCCAGATCATGGACGGCCATGGCCAGCAGTGCGATCGACACCTGTTCTCCCGTGGTCAGGAGTATGTCGAGTTCCCTGGCTCGAGGGTGCTGGGTTACCTGAAGGGCCATGCTCATGAGTTGGTCGGTGGTTTTGGCCATGGCCGATACCACCACCAGCTGAGGAACCCCACTCTGGTGTTCGGCAACCAGGTCCTCGGCCACTCTGCGTAAATGTTCCACAGAGGCGACTGAGGTGCCTCCATATTTTTTGACTTTGGCGGGCTGGTTCATTACGCAGGCGTACCTACCTGGTTTTCGCGGGATTCCAGTGGATGTTCCTCGTACCATTCCTTGAAGATCTTCAAATTGGGTCGTAAGGTCACGTCGACCTCCCCTTGAGAATCAAAGGCCTCGAGGGTTTTGTAGCCATTTCCGGTGATGGCCACCACGATCGTTTCGTTGGGATCGATTCGTTCCTGGCGGATCAGCTTCATGGCCACCGCCAGGGTGGTTCCCCCGGCAGGCTCTGTGAAGATTCCCTCCATCTCGGCCAGCAGCTCGATGGCTTCCATGATTTCCGGATCGGTGGCGGATTCTCCCCAGCCGCCGGATTTGCGAACCTCCTGAAGGACGTAGGGTCCATCGGCTGGGTTGCCGATGGCGATCGACTTGGCGATTGTGTTCGGTTTGACGGGTTCAATAAAATCCTGCCCATCGTGAAGAGCGGTGATGACCGGGGCACAACCGTGTGCCTGGGCCGAGTGGATGCGGCACTGCCCCTGGACCCAACCCAGATCGGTGAACTCTCCAAAGGCCTTGGCCACCTTGGGCAGAAGGGTCCCGCCGGCAGTCGGCAGGATGAGATGATCGGGGAGTTTCCAGCCCAGCTGTTCGGCAATTTCATAGCCCATGGTCTTGGCGCCTTCGGTGTAGTAGGGCCGAAGATTGACGTTGACGAAGCCCCAGCCGTAGTGATCGCCAATTTCCGCACAGAGGCGATTGACATCATCATAGTTTCCCTCCAGGGCGACGATTCTTGGTTTGCAAAGCAGCGATCCGGTGATTTTGGCTGATTCGATGTCGTGGGGAATAAACAGCAGACAGGCAAATCCGGCCTGGGCACAGTGGGCGGCAACTGCGCTGGCCAGATTACCCGTGGAGGCACAGGAGAAGACCGTGTAGCCTAACTCGGCACCCCGGCTCAGGGCGATCGGGACCACCCTGTCCTTATAGGAGAGGGTGGGGTGGTTGACGGAGTCGTCCTTGAGATATAGTTCCTTGACGCCCAGATGCTCGGCAAGGCGTCCCGCCCTGGTCAGCGGAGTGAAGCCGGAGTGGAACCCCGCAATGGGGTCTCCTTCCAGCGGAAGCAGCTCCCGGTAACGCCACAGGTTCGGCTCCCTCTGGCCAATGATCTGTGGATTCAGATCGGCCTGGATCGCTGAATAGTGATAGCTGACCTCCAGAGGCCCAAAGCATTCCAGGCAAACGAAGCTCCGATCAGGCGGAGATTCCTTTCCGCAGTTTTTGCATTTCAAGCCCTTTAAATAACTTGTCATCTCGTTTCTCCCCGGTGAAACGTCGGTTGGTTCGACCCTAAAACAAAAAAAGCCCTTTCTGGTAAGAAAGGGCCTCGATGTTCTTTCGACATCGAACTTATCTCCCAGAGCGCCCTGCGGGAATTAGCACCTCGCTTTTACAGTCGGCCGGTTGCTGTGGCATCTTCGGGCCCGATCCCTCCGCCACTCTCGATAAGTTCCAAGTGTGATAATAAGACCAGTTCAGTTATTGTGTCAAGTGGGTAAGGACCATGATTAGCAGAGTCTTAGAGACGATTCACGGTTGCCGGATGCTTGAGGAAGAGGATCGCGTGATGGTGGCCCTTTCGGGTGGTCCCGACTCCGTGGCGCTGATGCTGGCCTTGAAGGAACTGGAAGAGAGTTTTTCGCTGCAAGTCTCGGCAGCTCACGTGAATCACCTTTTAAGGGGAGAGGAATCGGAGGAGGATGAGCGGTTTGTGCGCCGACTGTGCCAGGAGGCCGGAGTTCCCCTTGAAGTCCAGCGGGTGGACACTCGTCAGGAGGTTGAGCGAAGTGGGGAAAACCTGCAGAGCTGTGCGCGAAGACTCCGCTACGATTTTTTCTTCCAACTGGCATTGTCCCGGAATCGTAAGGTGGCCACCGGACACATGCTCAACGATCAGGCGGAAACCTTCCTGATGAAGTTGATTAGAGGCGCGGGGCCCGCGGGTCTTTCCGGCATTGCACCACTGCGCGCCATTCACTATGAGCAGGGGACACAAACGGGTGTGGTGAGGGTATTGAGACCGCTGCTGGAAATCTCGCGCCTCGAGATTCTTGCCTATCTGGAGGATCGGAAGCAGGGTTACCGGGAAGACCGGTCCAACCGGGATCTGGGTTACCATCGTAACTGGGTTCGCCATGAGCTGATTCCTCTGCTCGAGAACAGGGTCAACCCAGCCCTGGTTGAGACTTTGCACCGATCCAGCCAACTGTTCCAGGAAATCGAGGAATACCTGGTGGCTCACGGGAAAGAGGCGTTTGAGCAATGCCGTGTCCGGCAGGACGGGGAGATCCGACTTCGGATCGAGGAACTGGAGCGACTGCCTTCGATCATCCAAAAGCAGGTGGTGCGGCAGGGGGTGAGGAGCGAAAAAGGAAATCTTGACGACATCACCCTCAAACACATTGCAGAAGTGCTCAAGTTGTGCTCATCGGGCAGCGGCAGGGAAATCCATTTACCGGGCGGGCTGAAGGTTCAAAGGGAGTTCGAACAACTGCGTTTTACCCGAGAAATATCCCTTCCACCTTTTCGGTATCAATTGAACGTGCCCGGGGAAATTCTCATCAAGGAGGTGGGAAAGTCTATTGTGGCCCGAAAAGCGACCTCCGCGGGGAAGGGAACCACCTTGATCAAATGGGGGGACAATCGCCTGATAGTTCGGAATCGGCGTCCCGGGGATGAGTATCGTGTTTCTCCCGGTTCCGGAACCCAAAAGCTCAAGGAACTGTTTCAAAGGGAACGCATTCCCAGGAGCCAGCGGGACAGGCTGTTGATCGTGGAGGGGAACAATGAAATCATGTGGGTGGAGGGATTCCCTCCTCATCCCAGTTACCGGATTTCAGGGGATGATCCGGGGGCGGTGGAAATCGAAGTCTGCAGTGAAACTTCCCGTAGGGAAGGGTCTCTAAAGGGATGAAGCCCGAATTATCAATCCTCCGGGTCAGGGATGGGCTCAGTCAAAAATGCAACGAAATGGCTTCAGAAACGTGAAAAAGTGAACAGGGCTAGTTCTGGATGGCCCATTTTGCCTATAATTAGAGGGTAGTAGTAGCGCTTTTAGTTGGAGGTCGAGCAAGAGTTGAACACCACTGCCAAGAACGTTTTTCTCTGGATTGTCATTATTGTCGCTGTCGTGGTCCTGTGGAATTTTCTCAACACGGTGCGTAGCGGCAATGTCAAGGAAGTGAATTATTCTGAATTCACCGCCATGGTGAATGACAACAAGATTCGAAGTTATCCCAACGCCCCGGTTGTGTTGACCGGCAATGAAGTCGAAGGGAAGTATGTCGACGCCAGTGAGACGGAACAACAGTTTCGCGTGATCATTCCGAAGGGATCCGAGGAAACCATCGCCAACACCCTCAACGAAAAAGACATCATCGTGAAGGTCACCGATGATGACCAGGGCTCTTTGGTCTATATGCTCCTCACCTCGTGGTTTCCCATCATTCTGTTCATCGGTTTCTGGATCTTCCTGATGCGGCAGATGCAAACGGGTGGGAACAAAGCGCTTTCATTCGGAAAAAGTCGAGCCAAGCTTTCTACCAACCAGCAGAAGAAGGTGACGTTCAAAGATGTGGCCGGCGTGGAGGAAGCCAAGGAAGAGCTTCAGGAGATTGTCGAATTCTTGAAGGAACCGCAAAAGTTCCAAAAACTGGGTGGAAGGATACCCACCGGCGTACTGGTGATGGGACCTCCCGGGACAGGAAAGACCCTGTTGGCTCGAGCAATCGCAGGAGAGGCCAATGTTCCTTTTTTCAGCATCAGCGGATCTGACTTTGTCGAGATGTTCGTGGGTGTGGGAGCAAGTCGGGTAAGAGATCTGTTTGAACAGGGCAAAAAGAATGCGCCCTGTATTGTTTTCATTGACGAAATCGACGCGGTGGGAAGACACCGTGGAGCCGGGTTGGGCGGAGGTCATGATGAACGAGAGCAGACGCTCAACCAGCTTTTGGTGGAAATGGACGGCTTTGAGTCCAACGAGGGGGTCATTCTGATCGCCGCTACCAACCGTCCGGATGTCCTGGACCC
>JAPYTY010000205.1 GCA_029942065.1 Acidobacteriota bacterium
GTCTCGGGGAGAGCACCTGGTGAAGTATCTGGAAGCGACAGGAGGGCAACCCATCTCCGGCCCCAGCCGCGACGTCTTTCTGAAGGGTGCCAAGGAGGCCGACCTGGTGAACTCGGGTCTGGAAGGAACGATGGTCTCGGCCTATGAAGAGATTCGGGGTGTTTTCCGTCGCCGGAAGCGCGTCCCCGATCTGAGGACGGCTGCTTATATTGTGGCCCTTCAAAAAGTCGCGACTGCTCTGCGGGAACTGGGCATCTTCCCCTGAGCCGTTGGTCCCCACCACAAGCTGTTCCCATTGCCATCCCGCTTGATACAATTGGGTTCATGACCAAAGGAAGTGACAGAATCAAGGTCGTCTGTCCCCTCTGCAACGGTACCCTGACGGTGGACCCCAGGACCGGACTCGTTCTCCATAGCGAAGGGAAAAAATCCGGCTACTCGTTCGAGGATGCTCTCGATCAGGTTCACACACGCAAGGAAAAGTCTGACGACCTGTTTCAAAAGGCCTTCGCGGACGAAAGGGAGCGGCGAGAAGGTCTGGAGGGTAAGTTTCGAGAGGCACTTGATTCCCAGGACGAACTGGACGAGCCGCCTAATCCCTGGGAAATGGATTGAGTTCCAGGCCCGACCCGTTCGCGAATAAAGAAGAGTGTGCCGGTACCCATGGACGACTCTTTAGAGTCGTAGATCCCAAGAGACGTTTCCGCTTGGCCCGGACCCTTCTGGACTGGAAAGGAGGAGCACCCTGCCCGGAAAAACCAATCCCCTTCCCGGCCCCTTGAGGAACCAGCAGAACAGTCTTTTTTTAGGAGTGGTACTGCTGGTCATCTGGACCCTGGTGGGAACCATCGGATTTTCCTTCATTGAAAGATGGTCCTTGTTCGACTCGTTCTACATGACCATTCTCACCATTTCGACGGTGGGCTACGGTGAGGTTCACCCCTTGACAGGACCAGGTCGCATCTTCGCCAGTTTTGTCATCGTTCTGGGCATTGGCACCGCCATCTATACATTCACACGATTGGGGCAGGTCGTTCTGGAAGGAGAACTTCAGGGTGTACTGGGAAGGAAAAAATGAAAAAGGAGCTTGCAAAATTCGAAGGTCCCTACATCGTCTGTGGATTTGGAAGAATTGGCAAGTCTGTCGCCGAAGGCCTGCAAGCCGAAGGTTTTCCTCTATGCGTCCTGGAGAGCGATCAGGAACTGGAGGGAGATCTCAAGGACAGTGGGCATCTGTATCTGATCGGCGATGCGACCGATGAGGCAGTCCTCCAATCTGCAGGACTGGACCGGGCCAAGGCAGTCCTGGCTCTGCTGGCCTCCGATGCTGATAATCTGTTCCTGACCATCACCGCCAAGGAATTGAGTTCCTCCGTGAAGGTCATCGCCCGGGCTTCCGAGGAAAAAGTCGAGGCCAAGCTCAAAAGGGGAGGAGCGGACAAGGTCGTTTCCCCCTAATCAATCCGCCTGCGCTGGGGTACTTCACGCAGCCATTCGGCCGGCCGTAGTGGAATTCCTGGAACTCGCCAGTCACCGAGAGTACATCCATCTGAGTCTGGAAGAAATCAAGGTCTGCGACAACTCCCCGTTGAGCGGGCGTTCCCTGGTTGAGGCTCAGGTGCGATCTCATTATGGAGTGGTGGTGGCCATCGAGCCGAGCGATGGGAAAATGGAGTTCAATCCCCCGGCTTCCCATGTCATTCACTCCGGCGACACCCTGGTGGTGATCGGGAAAGTCTCTGAACTGAAAGACCTGGAAAAGGACTGCTTGAGTCGCTGAGTCATCTCGGGCGCTGGTTTTCGACCAGCGCGTTCCACGTTTCCGGAGTGTAGGAGGCGCCTCAGTGCGTTCATTCCCAGGACATTCTTTAAATATTTAGGTACTGGTTCCTTCCAGGAAAGGAGGGAGAGGTACTCTGGAAGGAAGTGGGAGCGTATGGAATGCTTGGGGGTAGGGGATCCAGAACCCCGGAGGGGTGATGTGGAATACCCTGGGGCGTGAGCCCCAGGATTGGAGGTGTTGTTGGTAAAGGAGCCCTGTAAGGGCGATATAGGGAAGCCGTCAATGGACCTACATCGCCCCTTCAGGGCTCCGGATATGTGACCTCAGAATACCCTGTGTAAAGGATGTCCTGGGAATGAACACCTCAGTGCGCCGATTCCGGAGAGCCGCTCATAGAGCGGCCGCTACAACGACCGTACTTCGACCGCGGGTCAGAACATCCCTACTGTGTTGGCTGAGAGTGGAGGGGCAAGACAAAGAAAAGAATTTCCTTCGCTTCGCTCAGATAAAGGCGGCTTCTCTGTGCCTCTGTGTCTCTGTGGTGAAATTCTTCTGCCGTGCCCTGGTGGTGAAGTACGCCTTCAGCTACCGAAGCGGCTACTCCTGTGCATCCTTCAGGGCGGCCTCGACACGAACCAGCAGATTGTCGGAGGTATCCTCACTATTCATCTCAATGGATGCAGTGGAAGTGGTCACGGAAGGGAGGGGCTGCTGTTCCAGGCTGTAGATCTGCATCTCTGCGACGGCCTGGCCAACACGTTCCCCCAGGGCCTGAGCCGTACTGGCATCGATATCGGGGAGCACCGCGATAAATTCATCGTCGCCGTAGCGAGCAATCATCTCATCAGGCCGCATGTTCTCTCGAAGCGCTCCTGCTACGCTATGCAGCACCCGGTCGCCCGCCACGCGCCCGTGATCGTTGTTGTATTGGCTAAAATTATCGATATCCAACAGCAGTAACGACAAGGGCCACTCGCCTTTTCTGCAACGGTCCAATTGCCGCCCCAGGATCGTGTCCACCCAGTGACGGTTGTAAAGACCTGTTGGGGCATCGAATACCGGGTAGTGGGAGTAGTCTCGTTCGATCTGCTGGGCACTCATGATCAGCGTGTTTCCATGGCGCATGCGCCGGGAAAGAACCAGCAGCAGGTTACGGGCCACCACATGGGTCGATTCAATGAGTGACCATAGGGTTTTTTCGTTGATGACCAGCAGGCGACAACTCTCGTCAGCCACAACATAGGCTGACGTTGGCTGACCATCGATCAAAGACAACTCCCCCACGATTTCCCCCGCCGCCAATATCGCTATAGGGTCGGCAGAAAGTTTCAGGTGGATGCGTAACCGGCCCGAGAGAAGCAGATACATGAAGTTATTGGTCTGCCCCAGATGGATCAGCGTATCACCATCCTTCAAATCGTGCACAGGGCAGTCCTGCAGGAGACCGAGGACAGATTCCAGTTCGACATTTCGGAAGAGAATGCCACGTTCAATCTCTTCTCTTTCCCAACTATTGGTTTGATCAGCCATTTCTCTGATAATAACTGTAATAAAAAATCTAGAATTATGTCAATTTTCTGTCTTTTCAGAGAGTTCGTGGGTCCGCTCTGTGGGACGGTGGTGGGCTCTGCTGCAGGCCATGCCGGTTCCAAATTCCAGCTTTTGCTTGATCCCTGTTTGGGAGGCCATTACAATTCACCCGAAAACGAGTCATCCCCGGCCCTGATGGAGCTCCAAGGAGGCCTTCGAATGCTCAAGCACGGCAACTTCCGAACCGACCGGAGAGAATTCCTTCAACGAGTCGGCGCCGCCGGAGCCCTGGCGGTGCTGGGACCCGCCGCTGCACGGGCCGCTCAGCTGCCCTCGACCCCCGAAGCTCCGAGTCCCATCCACTGGCAACGCTACGGCTACGATCTCCAGAACACACGGTTCAATCCCCTGGAGAAGACACTCGGCACAGACAACGTCTCTCGACTCCAGGTCAAGTGGCAGTTCGATCTGGATGTTCCGATTGAAACCACTCCAGCCGTGGTCGGCAATCTGCTCTTTTTCGGAGTGCAGGGAGCCCTCTACGCCCTGAACACCATCACCGGGGAGCGCGAATGGAAGTATGAGATGGTTTCATCCGATCAAGGCCGCCCGGCCAGGGCCTCGACACTGGGCCGTGGGGCCCAATTCTATAAGGGCCGTCTCTACTTTGGAGACTCCCTCGGCATCGTGCACTGCCTGGATGCGGCCACCGGGAAGTCGATCTGGAAAACGAGCGTTCAGCCGGATATCACCCGCACCCGACCCATCCGGGTTCACTGTGCCTGCGCCGCCTTCGATGGGAATATCTATGTGGGGACGGTGGGCCAGATGAACCGCGCGCTTTGCCTGGACGCCGAGACCGGAGCCATTCGATGGCAGTTCTGGGTGACCGGACCTGACTATCCCGGGGGCGGAGGGTCCATCTGGACCTCTCCAGCCGTGGACGAACAACAGCGCAACGTCTACTTCACGACCGGTAGCGTCAAGATTTTCGAACCCGGCCCGGCCCTCTATACCGAAAGCATTCTGGCCCTTGACGCAGACACCGGATACCTCAAATGGTTTTATCAAATCCGGCCCAATGACCCCCACGACCTCGATTTCAGCAGCCATCCCATTCTTTTTGACGCCGAAGCACCACCCTTGAAAAAGGGCGCCATCCGCCAGTGTCTCGTCGCCACCAACAAGTCCGGTGTCTACTGCATGAATCGCTACACGGGTGAGCAGTTGTGGCGGGCCCAGCTGACCCCCAGATATTACTTCGGCGGGCCCAACGCGGACGGGCTTGCGGTGGCCTACAATAAAGTGTTCGTGGTCTCCAACGCCGCCACTCAGTCCATCGGCAAACCACCGCTCTCAGTGACGGCGGCCCTGCATGGGTACACC
>JAPYTY010000206.1 GCA_029942065.1 Acidobacteriota bacterium
TCTTCGCTTCGCTCAGATAAAGGCGGCTTCTCTGTGTCTTTGTGTCTCTGTGGTGGAACTTTTTTTCCGTGTCTTGGTGGTGAAGGATCAGAAGGGCTTGTAATTGGCCATATAGGTGGCAACACCAGCCAGCAGGATGGACCCCCACCATAGCGGCGTGGAAAAGCGAGGAACCCGCAGCGCCAGCGTTGCGGCGCCTCCCAGGGTCAGCCAGATCAGCACCTTCACAAACACCCATCCAGGCCACATCCCGGAAATTCCCATCCTTGCCAGCAGGCCGAATCCTCCCAACAAGGCCAGTGCCAAACCGCTGCCGTGGGTGATCATCGCTAATTTTTTCCAGCGGGACCGAGCTTCCTCGTTGGCGGTGCCCAGAACAATGGCTCCGCCCATGGCCATGATAACGATGAAGACTCCCAGCAGGTGAACGACTTTATATAGAGAATAGGACATGATCAGATCTCTCGATGGTAGGGTTATGACAAATAAAAGTTGTTACTACTCGGCGCTAAAATGCTCCGCGGCATACTTGATCAGTATCTCCTGCTCCGGGGATGTGAGGTTGGCTCCGTGACCGACCATTCGAGCGACGGTTCCCTTCCACTCCCCCTCGGATTTACGCGAACTCACCACCAATTCCACCGCATGGCACTGAAAGCAGCTACGCACCAGGATCGCTCGACCCGGACCTTCCGGAAGCTCCTGGGCCTGAGATCCATCATCGCCTAAAACCGGCGGGGGAGAGTCCGGACCATAAGTCGAACTCAGGTAGGCGATCACGGGCTCGATTTCATCCGGCATCAACTGGGCTCCCCGCGAAATCATCGAGTAAACCGTCCCTCTCCACCTTTCGGAATCCTTTCTCAGAATGGCCGACTTTCTCATTCCGTGACAGTTCACACAAACCTGCCCGAAGGCTACCCGGCCCTTCTCAACCTCCGACTCCGAGGACTGGACAGGTGAACCCTGTCCCGTTTCCACATATGCGCTCGCCATGACGACAGCTGCCGCTATCAAACAAGCAAGGGAAACCCATCGACCTGAAGTGTATTGAGTCATAATATCGCCTCTGATCAACTTTTCTGGCCGCGCAGTTCGGCCACGGAAAATTCCGAGTGCCAGGTGCTCTCGGCAAAAATCCCGTCCCGCGCCACTTCCAAATCCAGCAGATAAGGCCTGCCGCCCTTCATGGCTTTCACAGCACGCTGCAGTGCCGAACCCAGATCCTGGGGATCATGAACCTTCTCACCCTTGATGCTATAAGCCTCAGCGATCTTGGCAAAATCGACATCGGGATCACCCAGATAACTGGTGAGGTCTTTGCCGTCCTGGAACTGCCGTCCCGTGAACGCGGCCAGATTGCGGTTTCGGGTTTCGTTATAGCTGTGGTTGTTCATCACCACGACCAGGATCGGTGCGTCATAGCGGGAGAGGCTCCACAGGGTCTCGGTCTGACCGAAAAGGATGCCTCCGTCTCCCATGATGGAGACCACCTGTTGATCGGGCAGCGCCATCTGAACCCCCAGGGCTGCTCCCAGACCCCAACCCAGGGCGGAGCCGGTGGTTCGACCGATACGGCGCTTGGCACCCTCACCCAGTTTCATGTGATGAAACAGCTTGCCGCTTTGACTGCCGATTTCAGGAACGATCACGGCATTCTCATCCAGAGCCTTCTCCAGTTCAAAACCGACCCGCTCCCATGCCAAGGGAGTATTGTCGAAATTGGCGCGCAGGGCGATCTCCCGCGATTCTTGCAGCTGACCCTTGAAGGAGCCCAGCGCTTCCAGTCGCTCCTTGCCGATACGCTTCATGCGGTCCTTGGTCAGAACGCCATCAAGGGCATCGGAGAGATCCGAGATGAAGGTGTCGGCGTGTGCCAGAATGGGCAGGTCGGTGAAGTTGCGATTTCCGATGAGATCTGGATCGCTGCTGACGTGTATCAGACTGCCTCCCTTGGGTGCTGCTGATCCATCCTTTGAACCCAGATTGATGACCAGGTCCATGTTCTTGGGAAATCTCATGCGTCTCCCATAACTACCCAGATAGAGGGGATGATGGGTAGGAAAGTCACTGTAGAGTGCCTCACCCTGGCAAACCGGAACCGACAATTTCTCGGCCAGCGCCACGATGGCCTTCTCCGACTTGGTACGACTGACTTCCGAACCCACAACAATCAGCGGGCTCTTGGCATTGGCCAGCAACTCGGCGGCCCTCTCGACGCGATGCGAACTGGCGCGGAACACAGGGCGAAGCTTGGCGGGATCGAGATCGTAAATGGGGGCTTTAATTTTTTTACTGAGCAGATCACTTGGAAAATCCAGTGTGACCGGCGATCCGGGAGGAGTGAAGGCGAACTTCATGGCGCGTCGAAGGGTCTGGGGCATACCCTCGGCATTCACACAACTCCAGGCCCAGGCCGTAAAGGGCTCGGTGGGCTTCAAATGATCATCCCACTCCTCGAAGCCATCCTGTCCTCCCTGTCCTCTCAGAGTCGACCGTCCATAGCTGATAATCAGGGGCGTGCGGTCCTTCCAGGCGTTGTACAAATTGCTGATCGAGTTGCCGACGCCGACCTTGCTGCCCATGAAGAATCCGAGTTCACCACTGGCCAGGGCGTATCCTTGAGCCACCGACACCGCCTGGCCTTCGTGAGTGACCATGATGATCTGCATGTCCTTCAGATCCACGGCATCGGACAGGGTGGCCAGGCCGCTGGTGTTGGTATGGAAGATGTACTTCACACCGGCCGCCTTCAACTGTTCCACCAGCAAGGCTCCCGCCGTACCCTCGGAGGTCCAGGACTTGACCGCCTGGCCTTCCATATGGGTGTCCGAATGACCCTCCTGGACGGAGGCCAGCAGAGACTCGGCAGCCATACTGGTCACTCCCAGGGCCGTGACGGCCTGGAGGAAGTCCCTCCTGGAACTCTTATTGGAGAGGTATCGGTCCATGTTTTCGTAGATCGCCTTGTTCATGCTCATGTCCCCCTTAAAAGTTGGATTTAGCGTTCATGCTAAACCATTCCCCTGGTGAAAAGCAACGCCGGACTTCGTCTAGCGACTAACCAGCTGACCGGCTAACCAGTATGCTTCCGGGAGTGTGGGAGGCGCCTCAGTGCGCCGATTCCGGAAAGCCGCTCATAGAGCGCGGCCGCTACAACATCTGTTGGTCTGTGGGCCCGTTCTTCCCTATAATAGGCCACAACTTACTTGAAAGGATCATCTATGTTTTTGAAAAATTGCTCTTTTATTGCCATTTTCGTTTTGTTGATGGGCTGCAGCGGGGAGCCGCTCCAGGAGGTCCAGGCCCAGTCAGGCGACGATCGGGGATTGTCGATACGTCCGGTCAACGACCGGGAACTTCCCCAGCCCTACGCCACTGAATCGGCCCGTAATGGCTCCCAGGTCGTCGAACGCCCCGAAGGAGCCGAAGTGACGCTCCCCACAGGGTTCTCCATTCAGGAGTTCGCTCCCGGCTTCACTTTTCAGCGGCCGCGTTTCATGCTGCTGGGGCCCGGCAATGAGATTCTTCTCTCCGACGCCCACGACGAAGGCAGTGTCTATGTTCTTCAAGACCGCGACCGGGATGGCGTGGCTGAGACCCGCCATGTGCTGGTTGAAGAGATGTACCGCCCCTACGGGATCGCCCTCTGGGAGGACTATGTCTATGTCGCCGGAACCCTGGGGTTGAAGCGCTGGAAGTATGATGCTTCCTCCATGACCACCTCAGGAGAGGCCGAGACCATTCTTTCCTGGCCCGACTTTGATCGCGGTCACTGGACCCGGACCATCGTGTTCAACCAGGACGGCACCAAGATGTTCGTCAGCATCGGATCCGGATCCAATGTCAATGCAGGTGAAGACCCCCGGCGGGCAGCCATCAACGTCTACAACCCGGACGGGACCGGACACGAGATCTACACGGAAGGACTGCGCAATGCGGTCGGACTCGATTTTTACCCGGGAACGGACCAGCTCTGGGTGACGGTTCAGGAACGCGATGCTCTGGGTGACGATCTGGTTCCCGACTATTTCAGCTCCATCGGAAAAGGCCAGTTTTTTGGCTGGCCCTATGGCTACATCGGCCCTCACGAGGATCCCCGACGAGAGGGAGAACGACCGGATCTGGTGGAACGCACACGCTATCCCGATATTCTCCTGCCGGCCCACTGCGGTGCGCTCGATATCGAGTTCTATACGGGCTCCGCGTTTCCTGAGGAATACCGGGGCGGTGCTTTTGTGGCCTGTCACGGCTCCTGGAACCGCTCCCAGCGAGTGGGCTACCGAGTGGACTTCGTGCCCTTCAGCGAAGGTCGACCCACCTCCGGACCTCAACCCTTTCTGGGCGGCTGGTTGCTGGACCCAGGCCAGAAGGAGGTGTGGGGTCGCCCGGTGGGAATCCTGCAGTTGACCGACGGGTCTCTTCTGCTCACCGATGACGGTGCAAAGAAGATCTGGCGAATCGTCTACGGGGGGTAGGAGGAGCGCTGGTCTTCGACCAGCGCGTTCCACGTTCCAGGTTCCACGTTCCACGAAAAGAGGTACAGGGGCGTGCGCCCATGGCACGATCATGGAGCGGACCGGATTCGGCGCCTGAGGCGCCTCCCACATTCCCGGAAGGGCCCGCGTTTCACGTTCCCATTTGGCAGAATCTTGCAGCCTGTTGTAGGGGCGCACGGCGTGCGCCCTATAAATC
>JAPYTY010000207.1 GCA_029942065.1 Acidobacteriota bacterium
GCGGGCTCAGATCCTGAACCTCCTGAGGCTCCTTCAGGAGTCTCAGGGAGTCAGTTATCTGTTTATCGCCCATGATTTGAGCGTGGTCCGTCATTTCTGTGACCGGGTCGCCGTGATGTATGGGGGGAAGATCGTGGAGGAGGCTTCGGTCGAGACACTCTTTGGCTCACCCCTGCACCCCTATACCGAGGTTCTTCTCTCGGCCATTCCCAGACCGGAGTCGCGATTCAACTACCAACCCCAGTTCCTGAAAGGCGAGGCGTCCGCTTCGGGCCAGCCAAGCCAGGGGTGTGTTCTGCAGGATCGTTGCTCGGTTGCCGAGTCCCGATGTCGGGAAGGTGAAGTCGCCTTGGAGGAGAAGGAGCCCGGCCATCGGGTGGCCTGCCATTTTCGCTGAACCGATCATGAAGAAGTACGTCTTGAGACGCCTGGTCATTTCCGTTCTCGTTTTGTTGCTGGTATCGGTGATGGTTTTTTCCCTCATTCACCTGATTCCCGGCGACCCGATCGATTACCTGTTTGCCGATGAAACTCTGACTCCGGAGATTCGCGCCCAGTACCAACGGGACCTGGGGTTGGATCAACCGCTCCTGGTCCAGTATGGGAGCTGGATGGGCAGGGTGGTGCGCGGGGATCTGGGAATGTCCCTCCAGATGGGCCGACCCATCCTGAATTTGATTGCAGAGAGAGTGCCGGCCACCCTGCTTCTGGCCCTGGCGGCCACCCTGGTCGCCGTCGTGATTGCCATCCCGGCGGGTATCATCGCCGCCATCAAGCGCCACACCTCCTACGATTACCTGTTCATGTCTTCAGCCCTTTTCGGGCTCTCCATTCCTCATTTCTGGCTGGGTATCCTGTTGATCCTGTTTTTCAGTGTTTTCCTGGACCTGCTGCCTTCCTCGGGGTACCGGCCCCTGTGGTCCGACCCGATAGGCAGCCTCGAGCATCTGATCCTGCCCGCCATCACCCTGGGAACCTCGATGGCGGCCGTCGTGGCCCGGATGACTCGCTCGGAGATGCTGGAGGAGATCGGCAAGGAGTATGTACGGACCGCACGTGCCAAAGGAATGCCGGAGCGCCGGGTGATCTTCCGGCACGTCCTCAAAAATGCCCTGGTCCCCACCCTCACCATTCTGGGCATTCAGTTTGGCAGACTGATGGGGGGGATGGTGGTGGTGGAATACGTTTTCGCCTGGCCCGGTCTGGGCAGCCTGGTTGTTGATGCCGTGTACAGTCGAGACTATCCTATGGTGCAGGCGTTGGTCCTCACCTTTGCCGTGTTTGCTGTCACCATCAATATGGGGGTGGACATCCTTTATCGGTATGTGAATCCGCGAATCACGCTGGAGTAGTTCAAATAATGACGAAGAATTTCCTGTGCCTTTCCCTGATTGCGATTGGATTCTTTGGGTCCACCTCCTGTACGGACCAGGCCGATCAGGATCCGCACGGAGGAACCCTGGTGCTGGGAATGACGGCCGATATTCAGCGAGCCGATCCCCACCGTCAGACTGGAAATCCCTCCAACCAGGTCTTCAGTTTGATCACCGAGAGTCTGGTGGAACTGGATGCTCAGGGTAGGGTTTCGCCCGGGATTGCGGAGTCCTGGCAGGTTTCGGAGGATGCCAGGGAGCACACCTTTTTTTTGCGCAAGGAGGTTTTGTTTCATAACCTTCGTGAACTGGTGGCCGATGATGTGAAGCAGTCCTACCAGCATATGCAGGATCCGGCCACCCGTTCTCCCAAGCGTGCCGACTTCGCCATGATCGATCGGATCGAAGTGATCGACAGGTACACCGTGAAGTTTTACCTCAAGGAGCCCAACGCCGGATTCGGGGCCACCTACTTCGGAGGCAATGCGCCCATCATTCCGCCCGAGACTTTTGACACCGATCATCCGGTGGGCACCGGACCCTTTCAGTTCGTGGAATGGAAACCCAGACAGTACCTCAAGGTCCGCCGCTTCGATGGTTATTGGAATGACGGGTTGCCTAAAGTGGAGGAGATCATCTTCAGGCCGGTGGTAGATGATACGGTCCGCTATACCGGACTCCTGGCAGGGGATCTGGACTTTGTCTTCAGTCTTCCCTTTGCCCAGTTGCCGGTTCTTTCCAGCAGCCCTCCATCCGGGATCGTGCCCTCGATCAAAGGAGGCAGCCGCTGGTTTTTTCTGAATCTGCATACCCAGCGCGGCCCTTTCAAGGATGTCCGGGTGCGTCGGGCCATTGCCCATGCACTGGACAAAAGCGTCATCATGGATGGCGTGAGCTGGGGATATGCTGAGGCGGAGGCACAGCCTTATCCACCGGGATCCCAGTGGTACTTTTCCGATGTCGAGGATCTCTATCTGGAGTCGGATCTGGAGCAGGCCCGAAGCCTATTGCAGCAGGCAGGCCACCCGGAGGGCTTTGAACTGACTGCCATCGTCCGCAACGAAACACTGATCATGGATCTGGCGATGCTGGTCCAGTCTCAGCTGGCAAAGATCGGGATCGAGGTCAAGCTGGAGGTCATGGATCGGGCTTCCCATCTGGCCCGGCAGAGGCAGCACGACTTTGATCTCAATCCGGGGCACATGGGATTTTTCCCGGACCCCGGCGAAATATTTTATCGCCTGAATCACACCGGGGTTCCGGATAACTGGGGGCTCTACAGTAATCCCGAATTTGATGAACTGGTCGAGCAGGGACGCCGAACCGTGGACTTTGCCCGGCGTAAGGAGCTCTATCGCCAGGCGCTGGGAATTCTGAACCAAGAGGTCCACTTCATTTATCTGGGACATTTGCCGGTCGCTCAGGCCTGGCGTTCCCGGGTCCAGGGTCTCGAAACCAATATTCGGGGCGATATCGCCTTTCACGGCGGAGGCATGGCCTACGCCTGGATTGAGGAATGACCTACGATCTTGGAATCGAAGGGGGCATGCTGGTCAGCAGCAGCGGCCAGGCAAGACTGAACCTCTACATTCGGGACGGGGTGGTGGCCCATGTGACATCCGATCGCCACCCGGCTCGACAGAGCCGTGATGCCGCCGGCCTGTTCGTCCTGCCGGGAATGATCGACGGGCATGTTCACTTTCAGGATCCCGGTGATAGTGAGCGTGAGGATTTTGTCTCCGGTTCGGGATCGGCCGCCGTCGGTGGCGTCACCACCGTGATCGAGCACACCCACAGCCACCCGGTACGCGGTCTTCCCTTTCTCCAGGAGAAAAGGGCCCATACCCGAGATCGGTCGCTGGTTGACTACGGACTGGCCGCCCATTTGTGGCCGGAGGATCTCCCCCGGGTGGAGGAACTCTGGCGGGCCGGGATGCAGTATTTCAAGGTGTTTACCTGCACCACCCACGGAATCCCGGCCGTCCTTCCGGGAAGCATGCTCAAGTTGTTCGAGGCTGTAGCCGGGTGCGATGCCCTTTGTCTGGTTCATTGTGAGGACGAGTTCATAACGGCCGAGAGTGAGGAGCGGCTCCGGCAGGAGGGTCGCAGGGACTATGGCGTTCTGCGGGAATGGAGAAGCCGGGAGGCCGAACAGGTAGCCTCCAGTACCGTTTCCCTGCTGGCCAGGATCACCGGTGCCAGGACCGTGATTGCTCACGTCAGCCATCCCCGGGTCCTGGATCTGGTGGCCCGGGATCGTCAGGCAGGGGCCAGGCTGTGGATGGAGTCCTGCCCCCAGTATTTTTATTTTTCCGAGGATGACGTTCTTGAACACGGCCCTTTTAGAAAGTTCACTCCGCCCGCCCGCAGCAAAGAAGACGGGGAGGAGCTATGGGGCCGGCTCAAGGCCGGGGAGATCACTCACCTCTCGAGTGATCACGCTCCTTCGACCGTGGCCCAGAAGGAAGAGGGCCTCGACAATATCTGGGGCTGCCATTTTGGATTGCCGGGGACCCAGACCGCACTGACCCTGCTGCTCGATGCCGTCCATCAGGGTCGTGTCACCCTGGAGCAGGTGGTCCGGTTGGTGTGTGAAAATCCGGCTCGCCTTTATCGAATGTGGCCCCGGAAGGGAAACCTTCAGGTGGGAGCGGATGCCGACCTGATTCTGGTCGACATGAGTCAGTCGGTCACTTTGAAAAACGACCAGATGCTCAGCAAGGCCGGCTGGACTCCCTATGATGGGATGGCGGTCCAGGGAGTTCCGGTTGCCACCTATGTGGGCGGCAACCTGGTGGCCTCCGAGGGTCGGATCGTGGCCGATCCGGGAGTGGGAAAATTTCTTCCGGGACCTGGCGCCCTGTAAGTGCTTTAGTGCGATCGTGCTTTAGTGCCTTTGTGCGTTCGGGATAGGGTGCCGATCGTTGTAGCGGTCGCTCTGCGAGCGGCCCTCCGGAAAGATCCGGGAGCCCTGTCCTAAAGAGCCAGGTCATGAGCCCCGAAGGGGCGATGTGAAATAGCCTGGGGCGTGAGCCCCAGGACTCAGAAAGTGGTAAAAAAAGGAGCCCTGTAGGGGCGATGTAAGCCCTCCGGAATCGGCGCACTGAGGGCCTCCCACACTCCGGAAAGCCGAAAGGTCGTGGACCCCTACTGTATTGGCTGAGATTGGTGCATTAAGACAAAGGAAAGCATTTTTTCTCTGTGTCTCTATAGTGAATATTTTCTTGTGCCTTTGTGCCTTTGTGCCTTTGTGGTAAGAACCTTTCCTG
>JAPYTY010000208.1 GCA_029942065.1 Acidobacteriota bacterium
GTTCTGCCTGGGGGTGGATCCGGTTCGTCTGGCGCGATGGTATGGGAGGAGATATGAGGGCGGCGCTGGTCTTCGACCAGCGCGTTTCACGTTCCCCGTGTCGGCACGATCTTGCAGCCTGTTGTAGGGGCCGCCCGCAGCAAGGTCTGCGGATCAAAGAAGGGCACAGTCTCAAATCCCAGGTAATCCGGATGGACGGAGTCGGGGCGCACCAAGTGCGCCCGATATAAGCCATCGATAAAGATTGTCTTGTGGGCGCACTCAGTGCGCCCCTACACTCACCTTCTCGGCATCGCTGCGAAGCAGCTACAAAGGCTGGGTCAGGGCGGAACGCCCTGGGACAGTCTTCTTTGTGTCTTGGTGCCTTTGTGGTGAATGTCTCCTCTGTGTCTCTGTGTCTCTGTAGTGAAACCTCTTTGTGGTGAGAACCGCTACAACCCTGCCATGGCTTCCAGAACCTTGGCCAATGCCTGGGTTCCTTCCCTTCCCCGGCCCTGGGCCTGAATTTCCTTGAACAACCCGGCGACCAGGAAGGTTCCCGGCAGCGGCACGCCGCTCGTCTCGGCAGACTCCAGAACCAGACGAAGATCCTTATCCATCAGGTCCACCATGAAGCCGGGTGCAAAGTCCCGGTCGATAATCTTGGAGGCCAGATTGGATAGTTGCCAGCTTCCGGCCGCTCCCCCCTGGGTGGCTTCTACCATTACCCGGGGATCCAGGTCATTCTTTCGGGCATAGGCCAGGGCTTCACTTATCCCCAGCAGCGTCATCACCACCAGGATCTGGTTGCACAGTTTGGTGAGCTGTCCGCAGCCGACGGACCCGCAATAGGTCGGTTGACCCATCACTTCCAAAAGGGGTTTCACGCGCTCAAATATCTCCCGTTCTCCACCCGCCATGATGGCAAGCGATGCATTCCGGGCTCCCACATCACCACCGGAAACGGGGGCGTCGACCAGATGGCATTGCTTGGATTGAAGGAGTTTGCTCAGGTCGCGCTCCACCTCAGGCGAGATAGTGCTCATATCGACCACCACCGAATCGGGCCTGATCGCCTTGAACACCCCTTCAGAACCGCCGATCACCTTTTCCACATCGGGCGAGTCGGATACCATGGTGATGACCACCTCCGCCTCGGCGGCCACTTCCGCCGGAGAGGCCCCTACCCGGGCCCCCCGGGAGGCCAGTTCCTCCACCCTGGAAGCGGTTCGATTGTAGACACAAAGAGGATAGCCAGCCCCCAGGATGTGGCCGGCCATGGGCCCTCCCATGATCCCTAACCCGATGAACCCGACCCGTACTTTTTGCGTACTCATAGCGATCCATAGTCGGTAATTCGCCCAACGATTTCAAGAAAAAATGGATTAACATCTGGTAGGCCACTAGAATTATTTATATGAGCCGAATTACCGTGTGGATTTTAGCCGTGGTCGTTGTGGTTGGGATCGTCATGGCTATTGCCGTGGGGATAGGTTACGCCCTTATCTCAGGAGCCCCAATTCAAATTGAAGAAGGTACGGTGGTGGAAATTCGTCTGAGAGGACCTCTGGATGAACTCCCCCAGGAAAATGTCCTGGCCCAATTGCTGGGGGTGGACAGCTTGAGCCTCTGGGAAATGGGGAAGGTACTCCAGTATGCGGCCCGGGATGAACGGGTCGCAGGGGTCTATCTCGAAATTCATCCACTTCTTCTGAGCTGGGCCCAGATCGAGGAGTTGCGAGACTACATGAAGGAGTTTCGTCAATCCGAAAAACCCCTTCATGTCTTCCTGGCCCTCGACATGGTGAGGGATCCGGAACTTTATCTGGCCGTAGCAGCAGACTCGATTACCTTGAATCCGGATGCCGGACTTCTGGTCAACGGCCTACTGGCCGAAATCACCTTCTACAAGAAGACCATGGAAAAACTGGGGATCAAACCGGAATTCATCCAGTTCAAGGAATACAAGAGCGCCGAGTCCTACTCCAGGGAAAGCATGACGCCTGAGATCCGAGGAATGTACGAGTCTATTCTCAAGGACATCGAAGATCGGTTGGTCTCGGTCGTTTCCCAGGACAGGAACGTGAGTGAAGAAAGTATCCGGGAAGTTCTTCAAGGCGGCGTATCCTCCGGCACAAGGGCTGTGGAAGAGAACCTGATCGACGGCCTGGGCTACGAAAATGAAGTCCTGGAAAAGTTTCCCACCAGTGATTCCGAAAAATACCAAGGCATCACGGCCGGCCGCTACCTGAGTGTGGCGAAGGCGGAGTTTCAAACCCGATCGGAGCGCAAGGTGGCCCTGGTGGGCGGCCTGGGAACCATCACCTCGGGCGACAGTGATCCTTTTTCGGAAACCATGGGGGGCATGACCCTGGCTTCGAACCTGCGCAAGATTCGCGAAAACGAAGACCTCGAGGGCGTCATTTTCCGGGTGGATAGTCCGGGGGGTTCTGCGGTGGGATCGGACATGATCTGGAAGGAAGTCGCCCTGCTTGAAGAGGCAGACAAACCCGTGGTGGTCACCATGTCCGGAGTCGCCGGATCCGGAGGGTACTACATTTCCATGGCTGCTCGAGAAATCATCAGCCAGCCTTCCACCATTACAGGATCCATTGGCGTCATCTTTGGAAAGTTCGATGTGTCGGGTCTTTACCAGTGGCTGGGAATCAGCGTTGATCAGGTGAAAACCTCACCCAACGCCGACATTTTCTCTGTCAGTTCCTCCCTGAACCAGGCCCAAAGAGAAAGCGTGGAGTCCTGGATGGAAGACATCTATGAAAACTTTGTGGGTAAGGCCGCTGAAGGCCGCCAGGTGGATTATGAAGATTTCGAGCCGCGGGCGCGAGGCCGGATCTACACCGGCGCACAGGCCGTTGAACTGGGACTGGTGGATGACCTGGGTGGGCTGCAGACCGCCATCGAGCACATGAAGGAGGCCCTGGGACTCGAGCCGGATGAAGAAATTGAACTGGTCCTCTATCCCCGGCCCAGGAGTTTCTGGGAGCAACTGTCCAGTGGAAGTCTGCTCCGGGTCCGCGAACGCCCCTCAATCAACCAATGGCTCCAGGAGCAGTTTCCACTCCTGTCCCGCCCGGGCCCCTGGGTTCTCATGCCGGAGGCAACGATCTACTGACCGTCTGGCCGACCGGCCAGCCGGTCACGTTTCAAGTTTGACGTTTAACGTTTCACGTTTTAGGAGTCCGGGAATATGGGAGGCGCCTCGGCCGCTGGTCTTCGACCAGCGTGTTCCACGTTCCAGGTTCCACGTTCCAGGTTGGCACGATCCTGCAGCCTGTTGTAGGGGCGCACGACTAGGAGTGTCTCACATTACAGGTAGTCCGGTTAGATTGAGCCTGGGCCCACGGCCGTGCGCCCAGGGCTAGATCATGGGGCGGCCGCTCGGAAGGATCGAGGAGCCCGATCCAACGAACCCAAGTCGTGAGCCCCGAAGGGGCGATGTGAAATAGCCTGGGGCGTGAGCCCCAGGTTTGAAGGCATCAGCAAAGGAGCCCTGTAAGGGCGATGTAGTTTCTCCGGAATCGGCGCACTGAGGCGCCTCCCACACTCCGGACACCTAAAGGAGCCCCTGGAATAAAAAAAGCGGTCAGCTGTCAGTTGTCGGTTTTTCGCACAAAATATTGTCGATCAATCGGGACGAACCGATACGAATGGCCGCACACACCCTGACCGGCCCGGTGACCTCACTGACCGGTTGCATTTCTTCCGGCTCCACCAGTTCCAGATAGTCCACTTCGATCAAAGGTTCTTCTTCAAGAACTCGTCGTGCCTCACCCAAAATGGACCCGGAATCGGTTTCGCCGGCTTCAATCTGCTGTTGGGCCATCTGAAGGGCCCGGTAGAGCACAGGGGCTCGTTCTCTTTCCGGGGGCTCGAGATACTGGTTGCGTGAACTCATCGCCAGTCCATCCGGTTCACGGACAATCGGTAGGGGAACGATCTGGACTTGAAGATCGAGGTCAATGACCAAGCGACGAATAATCGCCAGTTGCTGAGCGTCCTTTTCTCCAAAATAGGCTCGGTCCGGCTGGACGATGTTCAAGAGCTTTGAAACCACCGTGGCCACCCCTTTGAAGTGACTCTGGCGACAGAGTCCGCAGAGATGATCGCCCAGGCGGTCCACCTCGACAAAGGTCAACGGTTCTCGCGGGTACATCTCTTTGACACTCGGTGCGAAAACGACGTCGACGCCCATTGCTTCACAATGAGCCAGATCGGACTTCAGGGTTCGGGGATAGGTCCGAAAATCCTCTCCCGGGCCAAACTGGTGAGGATTCACGAAGATGCTGACCACAACGCTGTCGCAGTCCTTCCGGGCCTTCCGGATGAGACTTAAATGGCCATCGTGAAAAGCCCCCATGGTGGGGACCAGCCCCATGAAATCGTCAGACAACAGGACGGGGTGAAGTCTTTCCCGGATGGCGTCGATCGTCTCGATCACCTCTACGCTCATTCAGAATTCGCCTCCGCACCTCCGTTGAAGCAATGCTCCGGGGATGGAAAATCGCCGTCCCGAACCTCAGAAATATAGGCCTCGGCTGCCTTTTTGAGATCGGTTCCCAGCTGGGCATACTGCTTGACAAAGCTGGGAGCCTTGCCGTGAGACAACCCAAATGCATCGTGACTCACCAGTACCTGTC
>JAPYTY010000209.1:0-454 GCA_029942065.1 Acidobacteriota bacterium
TCGAGCCTGGGGCTCACGCCCCAGGCTATTTCACATCACCCCTTCGGGGTTCTGGGCTCTCTACCACCAAGATATTCCTTACACTCTCACTTCCTCCCAGAGGGCCTGTCCATATTATCCCGGGAGTACCCAGCGCCCCAATGCGTAAAGGATGTCCTGGGGATGGGCACTTCTGTGACCCGATTCCGGAGGGCCACTACAACAACCTCGCTCCGAAGGAGCGGCAGAGCCTGAGTCAGGGCGTCCTGCCCTGGTTCAGTCTTCTTTGTGTCTTTGTGCCTTGGTGGTACGTATCTTCTCTGTGTCTCTGTGGTGAAACTCTCCTGTTTACGGCCGAGCGGGGCGAGACCGCTAGTGGGGACTGGGTTGGGTAGAGGTTGGGGGTACTTCCCAACTGACCCAGTCGAAGGAAGAGAGTATTTCCCGGAAAGGCGAAACGGCTTCGTCCAGTGAG
>JAPYTY010000209.1:464-4622 GCA_029942065.1 Acidobacteriota bacterium
AGTGAGTCCCGCCGATCAGAGGAAAGAACAAAGGTCACAAAGAACCCAGGGACCTCAGTGACGGCAACGATTTCATCCCGTACGCCGGGACAGGAGAGCTCCCGGATCAGAAACTTCCTGAATCCTTTCAAGGCCAGGGCCAGATCCCGGGCTTCATGGAAAGGACAGGCCTTCTCAAACTCGTCGGCATCTCTTCCCACAAAAGACTCAAGCGACTCTTGAGGCGTCCTGGGGGTCAGGCGGCCAAAAGCAACGACAGGAGAATTCCTCCAACTGCTTCCGGCAGGATGCATGACGAAATTTGCGATTTGCGAGGCTGTCCCAAAGTCGATCTTCCATCCATCGGGCTCGGTAATGGATAAAGTGAATCCGCTTCCTCCGATTCGAACGGTCTTTCCGCCCAGAAGCGGATCGCAAACGATCAGTAAGATCCATAACGCCGCCATCCTTTTGGCCATCAAGAAAAGATTACCATGCGGGTGAGTTGGGTGGAATAGCAGATCAAGGCTCGATCGAGCCGGCATGGTGCATACTTCGGGTTAGCACCAAGGAATTCATTTCAAACGTATAACGTATAATAAAAAGGTCATGCCGATCTTCGAATACCAATGCCAGCAGTTTGAAACCATCGTTTGGCGAGACTCAGAGAAGATCGAGTGTCCGGATTGCGGCGGGCATAATGTGGCCAAGATGGTTTCCGCTTTCGCCGTCTCTAATGGCTCATCCGGAGACCTGCCCAGGGAAACCGGACCCTGTTACTGCGGCGCGCCCCGCCGTGGCATGTGCGACGAATAAGTTTCTTTCCTTCGCGATTTTTCCTCCCTTGGGTTAGACTTCCAGGATCTTGCAATCAGAAAACCTGGTACTGCTGAGCCTGCTGGCATTCACTCCGATTCTAACGGTAGGAATTTTGCTGGTAGGCTTTCGAATACCGGCCAGGCAGGCCATGGGCCTGACCTACGCCGTTACCATGGTCATCGCCTGGGGTGTTTGGAGAGTCGAGATCCCGGTGATTGTTGCCGCCAGCGTGCAGGGCCTTTTGCTGGCCATTTCCCTGCTTTACATCGTCTTTGGTGCCCTTCTTTTGCTGGCCACCTTGACCCATAGTGGAGCCGTCAGTACGATTCGGGAAACCTTCGCCAGAATCAGTCCGGACCGGCGGATTCAGGCCATCATCATCGGCTGGCTGTTTGGCAGCTTCATTGAAGGTGCCGCAGGATTCGGTACTCCCGCCGCCGTCTGCGCCCCATTACTTCTGGCCCTGGGTTTTCCCGCCATGGCCGCCGTCATGGTCGGGCTAATCATCCAGAGCACCGCGGTTTCGTTCGGGGCCGCGGGTACTCCCATTTTGATTGGTGTCGCCGGGGGACTGGATTCCTCACTGGTCCACAGCTACCTGGCCGCCGAGGGCATGGAGTTTAACCAGTACCTCAGGGCCATCGCCGTGCGGGTGGCTGCCATTCACGCCCTGACCGGCACCCTGGTGCCGATTTTTTTGTGCTCCCTGCTGACTGGTTTTTTTGGCGCGAAGAGAAGCTTTCAAGAGGGTCTGGAGGTCTGGAGGTTTGCCCTTTTTGCATCCCTGAGCTTTACCGTCCCCTACTATCTATGTGCTTACTTCCTGGGACCCGAGTTCCCTTCTTTGCTGGGGCCTGTCATCGGAATTGCTCCGGTGGTCCTGGTTTCTAAAAAAGGTTGGCTTGCACCCGCCAGCCATTGGGATTTTCCTGCCCGAAAGCACTGGAACCCGGACTGGATGGGGTTGATTCATCCCGGAAAGGCGGAACCCGCAAAGATGAACGTCGCGGTCGCCTGGCTCCCCTATGGCCTGGTGGCGGGCTTGCTATTGATCACTCGACTCCCGGCCCTGGGGCTCCAGCAACGCCTTTCGGGAGTCCAGGTGGGACCCACTGATATCCTTGGAACCGGAATCGGCCAGCAGATCCAACCCTTCTATCTTCCCGGGTTCATTTTCGTTGTGGTCTGCATTTTGACCTACGGCCTGCACGGCATGAGCCGGCAGGAAATCAAGCGATCCTGGGCTATGGCAGGCAAGCAGATTCAAGGCGCCATGGTGGCGCTGTTGTTTGCCCTGCCCATGGTTCGCCTTTTCATCAACTCGGGAGTCGACTTCAACCTCTCGGGACTGGACAGCATGCCCTTGACCCTGGCCCGTGGCGTGGCGACCCTGGCAGGCGGGACGTGGCCCTTTTTCGCGCCGTGGATTGGTGCCCTGGGGGCCTTCGCCGCCGGGAGCAATACGGTCTCCAACTTGATGTTCTCGCTGTTCCAGTTTGCCGCTGCTCAGCAGATCCAGATCGAGCCCTTGACCGTGGTGGCCGCACAGGCAGTTGGAGGTGCGGCGGGGAACATGATTACGGTACACAACGTGGTGGCCGCTTCAGCAACCGTAGGGCTTTTGGGGCGCGAAGGGGCCCTGATTCGCTTGACACTGATTCCAATGACCTACTATTGTCTGATGGCAGGAACCCTTGCTTCTCTCTGGGCCTACGGCCCTGGCCTGAACCTGGGCACCGCAGGGCTTGTACTCCTGGGGATCAGCTTGGGGTTCGGGGCACTTAAAATAAGATGAGCCTTCGAGCTTAATTTTGTTGGCGGCTTTAGCGTTCAAAAAGACAAGGTGCTATGATTAACCTCAAAGGGGTAAGGAAATGAAAAGATTAATACTGGTAGCTTTTTTGTGTCTATCTTTTCCCTGGGCTGGGCTTGGCCAGGGCCGAGCTTCTCTCACGGCTCCCGTCCTCAAATCGGAGCCTGACGTGATCAGCTTCACAACTCGCTTTTCGGATTTCGTGGATGGAAACGACTATCGTATCGGAGTGGGAACTACGGGAGAGGAGCTGCCTGGTGCCAAGTTCGAGCTCTCCCAGGGTGACGCTCCTCTTCCCAAGGAGCTTTTCAGCTTTCGCCAGGGAACTGCCGCCGCCTACTTCGAGGTCGAAAACATTCAGGTCCAGGGGTTCTTTTTCCCATCTTCGGAACTGCCTAGTGGGGACCAACAGATCGCCTTGAAAGTCACGATCCCTCGCTCCGAGGCGGAGAAGGCACAAAGGCTTTTTATCATCGTCACCAAGCAGTTCGGCCCTGATACCTGGTACATCATGGATGGAGCCGAGATTAACAATTCCCATTGGTAGACCCCGGGGGAGAGTTAGGGCTCCTCGATTTGCCCCGCCATGCAACGCCTTGGCGAGCGGGAGGCGGTTCGTTTCCACAACGAGCTTTGAACCTGGAAGCCCCTCGGTCCGCAGCCTCACTCTCCAACCTGCTTCTTCGGCCACTCCCTGAATCAAGCGGGCTTCAGAATTTGGAAGTTGAACCCTAGCCGATCATGGCCCTTCCCCTGGCACACGCCGCGGTAGCCCTCGGGATGACCCGCTCCCGTGATCCCCTGATCTGGCTCTGCCTGAGCCTTGTGGCGATCCTTCCCGATTTTGATTTTGCTCTGGTTTGGGGACTCGGGCTTCCCATTGGCATTTACCACCGGACGTTTTCGCACTCCTTGCTGTTTGGGGCTTCCATGGCACTGCTGTGGATGGCGATTCGCCCGATCCGATTAAGGGCCATTTCTCCAGTTTTGATCTTCTTCGTCGTCGTCAGTCACAGCCTGGTGGATATGCTCAGCACGGCCGATGCCCTCGATCATGGAGTGGTTTTTTTCTGGCCTTTCAGTGATTACCGCATGGGCTGGCCGATTCTGGTTCCGCTGTATCTTTGGTTTGGGCCCTCGCCCTTCAGTGTCGTTGGAGCACTCCAATTCACGCTTTTAGAAGTGCTTCTGGCGGCGCCCCTCTGGCTGTTGACGAGGTCCGCTCGAAACGGGCTGATGGCCTGCATTCAATCATTCGGAGGTGCAGAGAAATCAGAAACCCTAGCTCCCAAATCCGAAACGGGCGCCTGACCACAGACCACAGACAGGGGGTTTTGCTCCATTTTACTCTGAAATTCGGTCCGGGATGTGGGAGGCGCCCCGGCCGCTGGTGTTCGACCAGCGCGTTCCACGTTCCAGGTTCCACGTTTCACGAAAAGAAGAACGGAGTCCCGTGCCGATTCCGGAAGGCCGCGCTCAAGCCCGACTTTCCCACACCAGGTCGTCACGAAGCGGCGTCAGGGCCGGCCTGACAAGGCGCATGAGTG
>JAPYTY010000210.1 GCA_029942065.1 Acidobacteriota bacterium
TTTCTCTGGAGCATTCCTCTGATCATGACCGAGTTTGCCATCGGGAAGATGACGCGCTATGGCACGATCGGATCGTTTGCAGTGCTGGTGGGAAAAAAATTCGCCTGGATGGGCACGTTTGTGGGATTCGTCGCCACCGCCATCATGTTTTACTACTCGGTGGTCGCCGGGTGGTGCATCCGTTATTTTATCCTGGCCGGAACTGGACAGCTCCTCAACTCGCCAGACCATGAGCGCACCTGGAATTCATTCGTCGATTCGAGATGGCAGCCGATTCTCTTCCACTTTATCGCTATTTCCACCGGCGCACTGATAGTCAAGCGTGGGGTGGTCAACGGAATTGAAAAGGCAAATCGTTTCCTGATTCCCGCCCTTTTGAGCCTGCTCGTCCTCTCGTGTTTACGAGCCATCACCCTACCCGGGGCAACCAAAGGTCTCGCCTACCTTTTCACCCCGGACTTCTCGGCACTCCTGAATTACAAGGTCTGGCTGCAGGCATTGACCCAGAACGCCTGGGACACAGGTGCCGGCTGGGGGTTGATCCTGACTTATGCCGTGTATATGCGAAAGAAAGAAGATATTTCACTCAACGCCGCTTTGATAGGACTGGGCAATAACTCTGTTTCCCTGCTGGTGGCTGTCACCATCTTCTCAACTGTGTTCGCCTTGATTCCGGAACGGGCTGCTGATGTCCTCAACACCTCAGGCCCCGCCAACACAGGGCTGACCTTCATTTGGATTCCTCAATTTTTTTCGATAATGCCGGGGGGCGATCTTTTCTCGGCCTTCTTTTTTTTGGCATTGGCATTTGCCGCCCTGAGCTCATTAATCGCCATGATTGAGCTCTCCACCCGGGTTCTCATGGACATGAACATCGCACGCAATTCCGCCCTTCTAGGCGTCTATCTGGTGACGCTGGTGCTCGGCATTCCTTCTGCTCTCAGCATGGAATTCTTTCTCAACCAGGACTGGACATGGGGAATTGCTTTGATGCTCAGCGGCGCTTTCATGGCCTTTGCTGTCCTCAAGTACGGAGTCCATCGGTTTCGAGCCGAACAGCTCAACTTCCCCGAAAGCGACTTGCATGTGGGAAGATGGTATGGATTCCTGATGCGCTTCGCCATACCCGCTCAGGTGTTTGTTTTGATCACCTGGTGGTTCGCCCAGGTGATCCAGGCGGACCCGGAACACTGGTGGAATCCTTTTGCAGCGGAATCGGTTGGCACCTGTTTTTTTCAATGGACTCTGGTCATTTCAATCTTCCTGGCCGCCAACCGAACGATCGTGGGGAGGACGCTGAGAAAGGAGAGGGCATGAGTTCTTTGAGCATTCTCATGATGGTTCTGGTCCTGACAATTGTCTGGGGTGGCTTCCTACTCAGCCTGCTAGTAGCGATCCGTAAGGAACGTCAAAAACAATCAACTCGCCCATGAACCTACTTTTATTCGAGACCCTTCGGGGAGATACCAACCCCATCGGGAAGATAGCTACCGGTGATGATCATCAATTGTCGGCAGGACCCGGGACCATAGCGCGGCTAAAAGTCAGCATTCACAAAACTTATCGCAAGCTGGCCAGCAAAATCGACTATCACGAACGCCTCTGCTCCCACCTGCGGTACTCCTCCGAACTGCACGTTTTCCACTCCCCTGGTGTGGACCCGGCCGATGCGCAAAGAAAACTGCTTGGTTTTATGAGGTCGTGCATCAGAAAACACACTCGCTGGGCATGGATCGATGGGATCATCGCCTTTGCAGGCATTATCCTGGCGCCCCTTCCCGGCCCCAACATCGCCTTTTTCTATCCCGCAGCCCGAAGCCTCGGACACTACTATGCCCGAACGGGTGCCCGGAGAATTCTGGCGCTGAAAAACCTCCATTTCCAGGTCGAACCCCTCATTGATGAGGTTCAGGTCCACCTCAAAATGAATCCAGAAGACGCAAGTGCGGTGCTCTTGGAATTGAAACAGAGGTATAATCTAGATGACCTCGATCAACTACTGAAAACCTTTAGAACCCATGCAAGAGAATAGAACGTTCCTCAAGAATGTCGCCATCTTCCAGCATTTGGCGGATGCAGAGCTGCAATCAGTAACGGAGATGTTCAAAGAGCGGAAGTACAAGAGGAATGAAATCATCTTCGTGGAAGAAAATACCGGACAATACATGTACGTGGTGAAGGAAGGCCGGGTGAAGGCTTCTCGGACTCTGCCGAATGGGAGAGAGACCATCCTTTCCTTTCACAAGGAGGGAGAATACTTCGGTGAGATGTCTCTTATAATGGAGAGACCGCACCCGCCAATGTAACAGCGGTCGTCGCCACCACTATCCTGGTCATCGACCGACGCGATTTCTCGTCCCTGCTCGAAACCCCCGAAATCAACAACATGTTCTTGAAAATGCTGTGTAAGCGATGCCGGAGATCTGGCGAGCCAGTGTAGCGGCCGCTTTTTAGCCCGACTCTCTCACACCCGATCTACTGCATCGGCGCCATGATCCATCCTGACTGTGTTGCATTCGTTCGGCCTCCTCAGCGTACTGTACAGTACGCTTCCGGGGGCCTCATCTCATGCGCCTTGTCAGGCCGGCCCTGACGCCGCTTCGTGACGACCTGGTGTGAGAAAGTCGGGCTTGGAGCGGCTATCCGGAATCGGCGCACTGAGGCGCCTCCCACACTCCGGAAACGTGAAACGCGCTGGTCGGAGACCAGCAGCCGCGAAGCGGGCTACCCCCCCGGATAGCCTTCTACCATGAAATCAGGAGGAAAGAGCCGGGTGCGGTGAATCTCCCATTTTCCCGCCTGCTTTACCCGATCAATGCCCAGATCCTCAATTCCGGGACGACCGCCGCTGCCAATGATCTGGGGACCATAAAAGAAGTTGATCTTCTGAACCGCTTTGGCCCGCAGAGCCGAGGTCGCCACCTGAGCGCCGCCTTCAATCATGAGACTGGTGATCTTCAACCGCCCTAGTTGGTCCAGGATTTCCTTCCAGTCGAGCAGACCATTCTGGTGAGTCACCTCAATCAATTCTGCTTTCTTTGCCAGTGGAACCACTCGTTTTTTGGCCGCTCGTCTGTCGTAAAAAATGATCACCCGGTCGAAGGATCTGAAAAGCTTGGCTTCCCCAGGGGTGCGCAATCGAGAATCCAGGATCACCTTGGTGATCGGGTTGCGTCGGGTCCAACGCACATCCAGGGAAGGATCGTCTTCGAGCACCGTTTCAATGCCTACCAGGATGGCATCATACTCATAGCGCAGTCGATGGACCTGTTTTCGGGCACTGGCTTGTGTGATCCAGCGAGCATCGCCATTGGCGGTGGCAATACGGCCATCCAGGGTCAACGCAAGTTTCAGCAGCACGAAGGGGCGGTTGGTCCTGGCGAAGTGCAAGAACTTTTCGTTTTGCCGGGTTGCCACCTCACCGCACAATCCCAACTCAACCTCAATGCCCTTTCTTTGAAGCACCGATAAACCTTTCCGGTGTCCATGCCGTTGGGGATCGCGCACCGCTACAAAGACCTTACGGATACCAGCCTGGACGATTCGATCCACACAGGGAGGGGTTCTCCCGTCATGGGCACAGGGTTCCAGGCTGACGTAAAGGGTCGCCCCCTTTGCCTGGGAGCCGGCACGCTCGAGCGCGATCACTTCGGCATGGTCCCGACCCTGGTAGAGGTGGTATCCTTGCCCGACAATTTTTCCATGTCGCACCACCACCGCTCCGACCATGGGATTGGGATTCACCCGGCCTATTCCTCGACCGGCTAAAGCAATCGCCCGCTTCATGAAGCGTTCCTGTTGATGCTTGGGGTCTTTCATAAGACTTAGAACAATAGCACATCAAAAAAGAGGCACGTCGGTGCGCTCCTTCACCTATTGGAATTGGTTTTGCTTCGGATTTGGGACTTCGGATTTCGAATTTTCTGATGTGGAAAAACACTTAACCCAAAATATTTAAAATCCGGGCTTGGGTTGCGAGCCACGTTTGCTCTAGTTCTCCATTGCTCTTTTTTTGATTCGCATCGTTTGAATCTTCTTTCGATCCGAGCTGAGAATCTTTACGGAGAGTCCATCCAGAACAATGGTTTCACCCGGACCAGGCACCTTACCCAGATGATTAACAATCAGCCCGGATACAGTGGTGACATCCGGTTCTCCCAGATCCACTCCTAAAGTTTCCTCCAACTCCTCGATCTCCGCACCTCCGCGTACGATATAGTTACCCTCGCCCACGTACGCCAGATCAATTTTCTCCAGTTCATCCTCATCACGAATATCCCCGACAATCTCTTCGAGTACATCCTCGATGGTCACCAGACCGGAAACCGAGGTGTATTCGTCGATCAGGACGGCCATGTGAGCGGCGTTGACCTGCATTTCCCTGAGCAAGGCGGACACCTTCTTGGTTTCCGGTACAAACCAGGGCTTATTAATCAAAGGAGTGATGGGATTGTCTCCGTTTCCATCCCCCAGGTAGCCCAGTAGATTGCGAACGTAGACCACACCGACAATGTGGTCGATTCGCTCACGGTAGACCGGAATCCTGGAAAATTTACTGGAAACAATCACGTTCTTTAATTCTCGAATGGTCGCATCTTCTTCTAT
>JAPYTY010000211.1 GCA_029942065.1 Acidobacteriota bacterium
CCTACGAGGAGGCCTATGGAGAAGGCTTTGAAGACATGTCCCGCCGGATCCCCGATATCTCTCGGATCCGAAAGCTCATCGAATATCGGCCCACCTTTTCTATCGATGAAATCATTAAAACTGTCATCGATTACCATCGATTAACAAAGTTACAAGCTCAAGGCCCTTCCTGATCCTGAATAATGCGGGTGGGAGCGTGCATACCTGCGCCCAGTTAAATTCCAGTGCTTGCTGGGGGCGCACTCGGAGAGGTCCTGCCTTGCCTGATCACAAGTGGACAGGGAAACCTGGACGATGGGTTCCGAAATGTGGGAGAGGCCCCTCAGGTGCCTAATCCGGAAGGCCAAACCCTCGGAACCCGACCTGAGAAGGCTAGTCCTGGACCGACTGGCTTGGCTCTACGACCGGAGATTTCGTCCTGGATCGACGGAAGAGATCTCTTGCGTCTGGTTCGTGAATCTGAACCAACCAGGCACCCTGATTATACACCCACCGCTCTTGGATCGGCACGGTTACCGAACTACTTGAAATATTGGATCGTATCTCCGTCCTGACCGTCACCTGAACCTGTGTGGGATCGGCGCCTACTTCAATATCCTCAACCGTGAATGACAGAATTCTCGCTTCTCTTCTGTTGACAAAGGCGTTTCTCGACGGAGGATCGACATACTCAAGAGCGTCTGCCTTTTTGCGCTCCTTGATAAGCATCCACAACCGGGTCACTCGCTCCTCGAGGAGAGTGAGATCGGGTTGTGACTCAACTGTTTGCTCAGGCAGGGCTACCCCTAAAACCAATACACCCTGGGATAAAAGAAAAATACAGCAACAAAGAGTCTTCATTTCAGTTGTCTAGCGTAGAGCTCGAAGGCCCCAACCAAAAAAAAAGAGCAACGGCCCGGAAACCCGGGCCGTTGCTCTTTCGGTGATGTGCTAATCCGTTAGTGAATACCGATTAGCGAGATAGTTGCTCACCTGCGGCTACGACACCCTTGCGGGTCACAGATCCCGGGTTGGGGATAATGAGACCGTTGAGGGTTTGCGCAATTGTAGTGCCGGAAAGCACGAAGCCCTCCCCGTGCCCGTGTGTGAAGCCACAAACTGCGATGATGTAGCCGGTAAAAGGCCCGCTTTGTCCGGCTGCAGCGATCAGCTCCGAGAGCAGCACGGTATGACTGCCGCCGCCAGCCACCGTACCGTCAGCTTCCAAGCCGGTCCCAGGAGATCCGGCCACTGTGGCGTAGCTGTAAGTGGCACCGCCACCCCGTGGGAAGAAGTGATAGGTGATCGCACCGCCAGTGGCTGTTGCACCGTTGACGAGGAAGGGATCAGCACTCGTGTTGGAAATATGCAGACCGGTATCATACGCAAGCGTAGCATCCCAGGTCGTGTACGTGTACAGGATATTGGTCGTGGTACTGATGATGTTCAATATCGTCTGTCCGCCACTGGGCAAGGCAGTCACGTTAAACCTTGGCACGCTGGTGGTCGTACTATCCGGATCCGACGTGACGGTAGCGCTGATAACAACCGCGGCCAGGGGTTTTGAAATGGCCCCGGTTCCACTCGTTTTGACATTAACTGTAAAATTGATGTCAAACGCTTCTTTCAAGCCTGTGTTCGTGTTGCTAAACGAAAGCACTGATTTCGTTGCAGCACTGCTCAACACGGAAGGAGTGAAGGTAATGGTCCCGGAAACGGCTGTCTTACCGGATGGGGTCGTCGAAGTCAGTCCCAGTGTCACCCCTTTTGGCAAGGTGCCTGCAAGTACCAGCTTCATCTGATAACCGTTTTTCACGCCGGTTGTCCCCTCCTGAACCGAGGAGGCGAAGGCGGAGGCAAAGCCCTCTGTGACGGACAAAAGCCCCACCGCCACGGCGATAGTGCCGTCATCAAGGAGAGCCGCTTTGGCGTTGGTGGATTTCCCGGCTGACATGGGTGCAGCGACAGAATTAACAACTTTGGTGATGTTCTGACCCGCCACGATCGGTATCACCGTGGACGAGAGCGAAACGCTGAGGGTGGATAATCCCGTACCCGCCACATCCACTCGGACGCCTTTGAGGGTCACGGCAATGGGGGTTGCCGCACTGGAAAAAGTCAGAGGAATCGTCACTAGGTTTCCAGAGGAGGCGACTGTTCCAGGAGTGACACCGCTGCCACTACCCGAGGACGTTGCCGTGGCCGCAGCGATATTGACCTTGACACCGTAGTCGAGGGTTACCGTGTCCGTTCCGTTGGCAGGAGCGGTATTGAATGTCAAAACGACATCCCCGGTTTTCTCTGTGATACCGTCGGCGCGGATGATCGTTACCGGCGTGCTGGAGACGCTGATTTGGGCTTGGACGGTGGTGAATACGAACATCACGATAACCGCCGCTAGTATTGTTTTGATCTTCATTGTTGATGACTCCTTTCAGTCAAGTTCGAATGAATAGATTCGGTTTTTCTCTTCAGAATCTTTAACACTAAATCAAAATAACTTGCGCTTCAAAACCGGGCAACTCGCATTGGAACCGTCTTCTCAGCTTTCCTCAACGAGGCTCGAGAACCCTGAAACACGTGATAAATAGATGCCTGACGCTTCAAATAGTGGCACTTTTTTAATCCGAACCGGGATTTTTCTTGCGCTCGAACGGCCCCGACTTCCTTATCTTAAACCATTATTCTGCTAAAAACCAACTGTTTTTTCAAAAAAAAATTCGGAAATCCTTGACCCCACCGGAGCAAATCCCGGTTTCCCTCCCAACTCTATTCTGGAGGAATTCTCATTATTGGGATGGAATGACTGACAAAAACTCCCCGGCAAGATCTCCAAAAAGGGCGAAGCTGACCGCGCCAGGCTTGGAGCCATCAAGGATTTCGTATTGATCGCCGGCGTCCCAAACATTTGACGACCCGGTGCCTCCGCTCAGAGTGGCCGTAATAGTGCTGGCCTCAATCTTGGCTATCACACCCTCTGAGCCTTTGGTAACGTTTCGTACAATGTCTATGAAACGACGAATGCCTAGACTAGTAAATTGAGTGCTACGTCCAAGATGAACCAGATTAGCGGAGGCACTGGTTCCATCATGGGAGCCCGAAAACAAGACATCTCTGACAGCAGTTCCTCGCACACGAAAGTACCCGCCCGACTGGCCATCTGAGAGAGGTACCAATTGTGCCAGGAGAGCTGTTTTCCTTGCCCCCGCTGCCAGGGTGAGCGTGGTGGAACCTACCAGCACTCCACTTTTACTGAAAACCTCCACGATTTGGCTGACCGGAGTCGCTTGTGTATTCACCATGGCCACCCCTGTAAACAATGCCGCCGTCTGGGCCACATGTGGAAAAAGAGCGTTTGGTTGGAGGGTAGAACTCAGCGGCAAGGAAGCTGAGAGCCGCTCGGTAGCGAACCGGATCGACCCGCTGAGGGTAGGCAAGCTGGGGATGGGTCCGAGGAAGAATGCCTCAAGGTCAATCCGCAGCGAGCCGGTCGCGAACCCCTGTTCAGAGAACCCAAAGCTGGAGGCCATGCCAAGAATCAATTGCGCTCCCGGCTCCAGGGAAATCTCGACAGGGTTCACGACTCCAGCAAGTGCCGTCCCGTCATCGTCCAGGGCCCATATATCCATGACCGCGGTCTGCGAGGGGTGAGTGTTGATGAGATTGATTTCGGTGTCAAACCCTGCCCCCACGGCGAAATGAGGAATATGGTAGGTTTCCTGACGAGCATCCGGATTCTGAGCATTCAGCACGTTCAAGGCCTGCGTGTCGCCAAACGATTCAAAGGCCACCACCTGGCCCGTGGCAGTACCCCGAACGTACCCTCCGGGAAGGCTGCTCGGATCCACACCGAGCAGCCCGGTCAGATCTCCGGAGAGCGTCCCTCCAGGAGCGAGCGTCACCGTGTCGGAAGTTGCCACGGCTGTACCAGCATCACTGTGCAGCGTCAGCTGCACCTCCACGCTGGAAGTGCTTGAAGGATTTACAATATTGACGGAGGTAACGGGCGAAGTCCCCTGGTGAGCGACATCGGGAAAAAGAAAGTTTGTTAAAGGATCCTGGCCGGTTGTGGAACCATCCAAAAAGGTGCTGCTGTTGTCACCCAGCAAAAACAGCGACACCGCTCGTGAACGACGGCTTTGAGCCCGAATGGTTCCCACCTCTGCCGTACTAATGCCACTTCCAAAGAGTTCCTCCAGCAGTACCGCCTTTTGGGCCAGCGCCGCCAGCACCAAAGTCGTTGGATTCATAATATCGGATCCAGTGACCGACACTCCGTCCAGTCCGAAGGCTTCCAGCTGTACGGTGCTTTCCAGATTCATCGGATTGGTGAAGGCAATCCCCGTGAACTGCCCCTCAGCCCTCAGGACGGGAAGAAAGTCATCGAACTCCGGTAGGGGGAGATCCTCGTTCGCCGGGAGGAAACGGCTCAAAAAACGCGGAATATCGGGCGCGTCGAAAGGGAACAGGCTGGCCTGCAAGGAGACGACCGCCGGCTCTGAAGGGGGAATCGCAACATCCAGGCGGTATTGAATATCGAAGGTCTCCGTTTTGATTTTACTGGTACCGGCTGAAGCAAACTTATAGGTGATGGTCGTGTCCCCTGAAGTGGTTGGC
>JAPYTY010000212.1 GCA_029942065.1 Acidobacteriota bacterium
ATCCAAAACCTCTCGCTCAGATCTACATATCTGAACCAGTGCCCGCAAACCTTCAATGGGTTCCTGACTTTGATTCCAGACCTCCCCCTGTAGCGAAAAACCGTCATGGAAACGTTCGTAGGTGAGAAAAGTCAATCTCAGTGGGGTGCTGCCCTCGAGATCCGAGTTGGCGAAGTTGGTCAAAGGGGACAATGGGGTAAATCCGATCACCAGAAAACAGATCAGAGAGAGTATCAAAGACAGTACAAGAGCCTGGACCACCATCGGCAATCGATTGGACAGCTGGAAGGAGGGATAGGGGGGACTTTCGGGCCTGGTACCCGTGAGGTCCTTTTCGTATTTTTCGTCGAATTCCCTGCTGAAGTAATCGGATAATTTCTCTTGGCGTGCTCGTAAGCGCAGGGAAATAAAAGTCAGGGAAGCGATGAAAATCACTAAAAAGGTCCACAGTGATATCCTGAGTGTTTGGTCCAGGACTTGGACGGTGTACTCGTTCATCGTCGTTCCCCTACGGTATTCGCTCGGGACCGATGACTTTGGGAATTCGTTCCGCTGGGGTGGGAAGGTAAACCGGATCCTTGTCCCGATAGCCTCTTTTCGGTTCCGGTAGGTTGAACGCCTCTCCAAAGAGGGACTTGCCGAACTGGGTCAGAAATTCCGTCTCCAGCTTTCCAGTCGTCTCGATTTTTATCCAATCTTCCGTGCCCAGGAATTCGCGCCTGAGAGCTTCGATATTGGTGTACACGACGAGGACTGTTTCCCGCTCTGCAATCAACTCCACTAAAATTTCGTACTGATATTGTACTCGGATCCATTCCCCATCCACCAGCTTCGGAGTTTCACCGATCTTGCTGATGTGGCTTTCGGTCAGAGGGCCGGAACTGTACTCACGGAAACTACTCAGAATCGACCCCTGTCCGCGGTCCTGACTCAGAATTCCGAACTCATGCTCCATGAGGGTCAGGAGTATTCCACTCCAGGCCGCCTCGAAGGGAATGTCCAGCCGCAAAGGCGGAGGAATGAGCTTCTCCTGGGCAAAAAGGGCTTTATTGGGTAATAAAAGGAGAAGAAAAAGAAAAGTCAGTATGATCTGTTTCACAAACCTAGTCTATCATTCTCACCCCGGGGAGGGGATGGGTAGTTTAGCCCGCATCATGCATAAGTTGTCTACTGCAGTGCCGTATCCATCCGCGCTGACTGTGTTGTGCGTCCTTGGGCTCCTCGGCGTACTGCAAGAGTACGCCTGCGGGGCCCTGCGTCGCACGCCTTGTCATCGCGGCGCCTGCGCCCCTTCGTCACGCCGCCTTTATCTGAGGAACGAAGACAACCTATGCATAATCCGGGCTAGAGGCGCAGGGCCGTGCGCCTCTACATTACCTTCGCCGTCTGGGAGAGGGGTTCAGTGTGGGAGGCGCCTCGGCCGTTGGTCTTCGACCAGCGCGTTTCACGTTTAAGGTTTCAGGTTTCACGTTTCCCATTTCGGATTTGGGACTTCGGATTTTGGATTTTCTGTCAGGGGTCAGCGGCCCCCAACTATCTCTGGTACTTCTCGACGGCTCGGTTGTGGTCCCGATAGTTGGTCGAGAAGAAGTGGGCTCCATCGTTGGTGGACACGAAGTAGAGGTAGTCGACATCGGCCGGGTAGAGTGCGGCTTCGATGGATTCCAGACCCGGATTGGCAATCGGGCCGGGCGGCAATCCGGGATAAAGATAGGTATTGTAGGGAGAATCCAGATCGAGATCACTCTGATTGATGACGCCGTCAAATTTCTTGGCCAGCTTGACCGCATAAATCACGGTTGGATCACAGGCCAGTTTCAGGTTCTGGCGTAGGCGATTGTGGAACACTGCGGAAACCAGGGGACGTTCCCGGCCCAGTGAGGTCTCCTTTTCGATCAATGAGGCCAGGGTGACGACCTCACGGATCGAGAGATCCAGTTCCTCAGCTCGCTGGGAGTACTCCGGAGTCCAGGTCTCTTTAAAGTAGTCGACCATTGACCGTATGATCTCCTTTTCTTCCACGCCGCGAGGGAAAAAATAAGTTTCGGGAAACAGATATCCTTCCAGGTTCTGGTCAGCCACAGGATCCCAGTCACGAACCCAATCGATTCCCCTCATGGCCTGGAGAAAGTTCTCTTCATCTCCGAATCCGTTTTCCGCCAAACGTTCGGCTATTTCATCCAGAGTCAAGCCTTCGGGAATGGTGACTCGATGATGGTGGACCTGGCCTGATCGAAGTCTTTCGAGCACCGCGGACAGGGTTTGGGGCCCCTCGAATAGATATTCCCCGGCTTTCAGTGAGGAAGGCTCCAGGGCCAATCGGACATACCACTGGAAGATGGAAGAAGAGCGAATTATGCCCTGGGAACCCAGTGTTTCGGCTATCTGGCGAAGCGTCCATCCCCGTTCAATCAGGACGATGCGAGAAGGTTCCGGGTAGCCTTGATAGGACCGTTGAGTCTGGACGAAGAACCACAGCAGAAGGACTGCAAGGGCCAGGGTTGCCAGACCGGCTGCCAGGGCAAGGCCTTTCAGAGATTGAACCCGTTCTTTTACTGGGACTCCTCTAAGTGCCACTGTAGGATCACCGCCGCCGAAAATTCATTACGTTTCTTGCGTCGTTCGGCTAAACTCAGGCCCGCTTCGGCCATCAACTTTTCAGCATATTTAGTGGACAGACGCTCCTCGGCCCATTCAATGGGAATCTCGGATACTGTTTCTAAATACTGGACGAGAGGTTCAATGAAGTCGAGCGTATCACTCCTTTCTCCTCCCAGGTGTCTGGGCATGCCAACGATCAACTTGTCCACGTGTTGTTCATCCATGAGGTGGCAAATCTGTTGAGCATCCGCACTGATCGTTTTTCGGGCCACCGTTGTCAGAGGACGAACCGTAATCTTCCAGGGATCGGAAACGGCAACGCCGATTGTTTTCGAACCCACATCCAAGGACATCAGTCGAGTCATAAAAAACCTGGAAAACGCCAATTTATCGTACTTTTTGCATTGTTGCGACACACACCCTAGGCTATAATCATATCGTGGCTGAGGCTTGAGGTTTAGAAAAAAACGTGTTCAGTAGAACTAAAATTAGCATCATTTTACTTTCTTCGGTATTCGTCGCCTACGGGTTGGTGGGGGGACTGTTGGAAAGGGTGTCGGCAGGGGATGATGCGTACAAGGGTTTAAGAGTATTTACCGACGTTCTCAACAAGGTCCGGGAGAACTACGTGGAGAAGCCTGATTTGGGACGTGCCATGCGGGGCGGACTGCACGGCATGATGGAGGCGTTGGACCCCTATTCCAGTTTGGTGGATGGAGAGGTGTATCGGAGGATGGAAGAGGCCAAGGCTGGGAAGACAGCCGATCCGGGGATCATTCTATCCCGCCGCTATGGTTATGCCTATGTCGTGTCTACGGTTCCAGGTAGCACGGCCCACTCGGGGGGCGTGCGGACCGGAGATTTGCTGGAGACCATCGATGGTCAGATGACTGCTGAAATAAGTCTGTGGGAAGCGAGAAAGCTATTGGTTGGAGACAAGGGAAGTTCGGTCAGTCTCCGCGTTATTCGGGCTCGCAGGTCGATTCCAATTTCCATGGACCTGGTGCGAGAAGAGCTTGATTTGCCCGAAGTATCAGCCCGGATGGTGGAGGATGGAATCGGGGCGCTAACCATTCCACACTTCCAGAAGGGGGTTGCCCAAGACGTCTCTGCCAAGCTGAAGATGCTATTATCCTCCGGTTTGGAGGGATTGATCGTGGATGTGCGGGGAACGGCGACGGGAACCCTGGAAGCAGCAGTCGAGGTCAGTGATCTATTCTTACCCGTGGACGCAATGATTGTTTCAGTGGGAGGGCGAAGTGGAGAGAAGACCGACTTTGTATCTACCTCGGAACCCTTGATTTCGGACATCCGGATTGTACTCCTGATTGATGGCGGCAGCAGTGGAGCGGCGGAGGTCTTTGCTGGAGCGTTGAAGGATCATGCCATTGGTGAAACGGTGGGGGAGAGAACCGATGGACAGGGGTCTGTACAGACATTGTTCACCCTGGAAGATGGTTCAATCCTTGAGATTTTGACACAGCTTTTCTATCGCTACGCAGGTCAACCGGTCCAGAGTAGACAGCAAAAAGATTCTGGAATCTCACCCGAGATTCAATCTCCCAGTCCTGATTTAGTCACCAGTTTCTATTTCGAAAATACTGGTGATGATCCCGAAGCGACTCTGGGAGGCGAATTCTACCAGGAGCTCAACCAAGCCATTCGGGAAGCACAGTTCGAAGAGGGCCTCAACCAGATCCGAGGCCAGTTGCTAATGGAGGCCGCTTAAATTCTTTTTTACTAACCCTGTTTTACATTGAAGGAGGAGAGATGAACAAAGGTGAGTTAATTGAGGCAGTTGCAAACGATGCGAATCTTACCAAGGCCCAGGCTCAAGCGGCTCTGGACGCTTTTGTGAGCAATGTACAAAAGTCTCTCAAGAGTGGTGACAAGGTCACTCTCGTCGGTTTTGGGACTTTTTCAGCCTCCACACGAGAGGCGCGTATGGGGAGAAACCCTCAGACCGGCCAACCCATACAG
>JAPYTY010000213.1 GCA_029942065.1 Acidobacteriota bacterium
GGTATGTCTTGGTTTGCCGGGTGCTCTTCCCGTGCTCAACCAGGAGGCGGTGGCCATGGGGATCAAGGCTGGACTGGCCCTGGGATGTCGAATCAATCGGAGTTCCATTTTTGCTCGCAAGCATTATTTCTATCCCGATCTACCCAAGGGATATCAGATTTCTCAGTACGATCTCCCCCTGGCAGAGGATGGCAAGGTCGAGATCCTGACCGGAGAGCGCCTAAAAACCGGGAATTTCGGCAACGATCAAAAGAAAACGTTCGGGATTACTCGGGTGCACCTGGAAGAGGACGCGGGGAAGTCCATTCATGTTCCGGGGGGTGATACCCATGTCGATCTGAATCGAACCGGAGTCCCTTTGATTGAAATCGTTTCCGAGCCCGATTTTCGAACCTCTCAGGAAGCCTATGACTACCTGAACTACCTTCATCGCGTCCTGTTGTATCTGGAGATTTGTGACGGCAATATGGAAGAGGGAAGTCTGCGTTGCGACGCCAACGTTTCGGTGCGCCCGGAGGGTTCCGAGGTGCTGGGAACCAAGACTGAGATCAAGAATCTGAATTCATTTCGTTTTTTGCAAAAGGCACTCGACTTCGAAATTGATCGTCAAATTCAGGTGCTCGCCAACAAAGGGGAAGTTCAACAGGAGACCCGTTTGTGGGATGAAGAGAAACAAAGGACCACGGTAATGCGGAGCAAGGAGGAAGCCCATGATTATCGGTACTTTGCCGAGCCAGACCTTCTTCCGGTGGTCATTTCCGAAGAGTGGCTGGAGCAAATCAAAACTGAAATCCCCGAACTTCCTGAGCAGCGTCGCGAACGTTTCATTGAACAATACTCCCTGAGTCAGGAGGAAGCCCTGTTGTTGACCCAGACTCGCCAACTGGCGGATTACTTTGAAAAAGCCGTGGAGGCCTGTCACCAGCCCAAGGCGTTGTTTAACTGGATGCTGGGAGATCTTACCTATAATTTGAAGCAGGATAATCGGGAGATCAGCCAGTGCCCGGTTCAACCGAAGCAATTAGCCGACCTGGTCGGGTTGATTGCCGAGGGGGAGATCAGCGGCAAGATGGCCAAGCAGGTATTTGCAAAGCTATATGAAACCGGGGAGGATCCCCGGAGTATTATTTCCAGCGAAGGACTCAGGCAAATCAGCGATGAAGACGAACTGCAGGGCATTATCGATCGTGTGGTTGAGTCCAATCCTGAGAAAGTGAAGGTCTATCAAGAAGGCAAGGCAGGCTTGTTGGGCTTTTTCATGGGCCAGGTGATGAAAGAAACCGGTGGTCAAGCCAATCCCAAGATAATCAATGAACTGCTGCAGGCCAAGTTGCAGGCACATCAATGAACAAGAAATCGGGCCGTCAACCGGAGCAAGCCGAGAACCAGAAGATCGCGGTGATTGAGGAAATCGCCGATGACATCTACTCCATCAAGTTTATTCTGCAAAGTATCGGCTACAACGTGGAGTCCTTTTCTTCTCAGGATGCCTATCAGGCCGCGGTGGTTGAGTTCGCACCCCAGTTGGTGATTATCGACATGATGATTTCCGACGGGCAGGCTTTCCAGGTTCTGAAGGAAATTGGAAAAAGTAAATTGAAGAAGGTTCCCATTTTGGCCATCACGGCAGAGGCAATGGAAGGGGAGGAACAGGATGTGTACCAGGCCGGAGGCCAGGACGTTTTGGCCAAGCCCTACGAGGTCAGCGAGTTAAGAAAGAAGATCAAGAAGTTGATGAAGTAAAGCGCGCTTTGCGCGCAGAGAAACTCCTCGCTGACGCTCGGAGTGGAGAATCGCGTCGCTGATGCTCCGCGTGGAGAAGGGTCCGGGGTTGAATTTTGGACCGGCTTCGGATTTAGGACTTCAATTTTCGGATTCTCTGTCCGGTTGTAGCGGCCGCTCACACACCACCCACCAAAGTTCGAGGAGGCCGGATGATGGCGAGTAGGGGCGCACGGGCCGTGCGTCCTTCTTGACTTCCAGCCTTTACAGCGGTCAGCGGCGAGTCCTTCGGGTTCTTCCCTGACCTCTGTAAATTAGTTGTCCCGACCGGATGATGCACAACACGAGCTATGGATCATGAAAATTCATTTGATCGACGGCACCTATGAGCTCTTTCGAGCCTACTACGGTGCTCCCCCCAGAAAGAATCCTGAGGGCATCGAAGTGGGGGCAGCCCTGGCCTTTAGCCGGACCTTGATGGTGCTGCTTCGACAAAAGGATTCCTCCCACCTCGCCTGTGCCTTTGATCACACCGTTGAGTCGTTTCGTAATGATCTCTTTGCAGGCTACAAAACGGGTGAGGGTATAGAAACTGACCTTCTGGGACAGTTCTCTCTGGTGGAAAGGGCGGCCTCGGCCTTGGGTCTTGTGATTTGGCCAATGGTGGAATTCGAGGCCGATGACGCCCTCGCGACCGGGGCCCTTCGATTCAGCACCGAGCCGGAAGTGGAACAGGTCGTGGTGTGCTCCCCGGACAAGGATCTTGCCCAATGTGTCCAGGGCTCACACGTCGTGTGCCTGGATCGGAGGCGAGATCGAATCCTGGATGAGGAGGGCGTGATCGAGAAATTCGGCGTCCCTCCTGAGTCGATTCCCGATTGGCTAGCTCTGGTGGGAGACAGTGCCGATGGGATTCCCGGAGTCCCTGGATGGGGAGCCAAGTCCTCCTCCCGGCTTCTGGCACGATATCGTCACTTCGAGGAGATTCCCATCGAGGCTTCCGCCTGGGAGGTGGAGGTTCGGGGAGCCAATTCGCTTGCGGCCAATCTCAAGGCCCATAGGGAGGAGGTGTTTCTCTACCGCACTTTGGCCACCCTTCGCACTGACGTCCCGCTCAAAGAGAAGGTAGATGATTTGAAGTGGAAAGGGGTTCGTGGTGATCAGATGGAGGCCCTAGCCCAGGAATTGGGGACGCCAAGACTTTTGGCCGAGGCGGAAAAGCTGACTCCCTGACCCCTGACAGGAGATTGTGATTCCTGCCGTCTGACAGATCATCCGAAATCAGAAATCCCAAATTCGTGTCCAGGCCGATTTTGAAAACCTGGCCCTTTTCCCCAAGGAGCACGAGCGAGGAGCTTCTCAGCGCGCAAAGCGCGCTTCTCCTGACCCCTGCCCCCTTCCCGACAGCATCGCCTACTTCACGAAAGAGCCAGGAGGACCGTGCTCTGGCATGGTCTGTTGGCGATTTTTGCGGTATAATAAATTTTTTTAACAGCTGCGGAGGAAGGTCTGATGGGTATTTCGGAGCAAGGGAAAATTGCCAAACAAGGGGGCGAAGCCTGGAACCTGTGGAGAGCAGAAAACAGTGAGGTAGTCCCTGATATCAGTGGGGAGCAACTGCATCGGGTGGAACTGAAAGGGGCCGACCTGAGCGGCTCGATCTTGGTGGAAACGCTGCTGACGAAGGCGGAATTCGACGCAGCCAATTTTGAAAATGCCAACCTGACGCGGGCGAATCTGTGGGGGGCGAATCTGGTGGGGGCCAGCTTCAAAAATGCAAATATGCAGGAAGCGAACCTGAGAAGCTCCAAGCTGAATGATGCGGACCTCGAAGGTGCCGATCTGAGCGGAAGCGAGCTGAATTTTTCCGATCTGTCGGGAGCCAATTTGAAGTCGGTGAATCTGAGCGGCGCCCTGTGTGTCCATGTGGATATGACCGGAGCCGACCTGAGCGGAGCAAACCTGAAGGACCTCTTGAACTGGGCGGACATCAAGAGTATCAAAGAGGTCAACGTGGATGGAGTCATCGATCCGCCGGATGGATTTCTTGAATGGGCCAAGGAGAATGGCGCGGTCAACTCTTCATAAGGGAAGCGGGTTAAAGGACCTTGGCGCCTTCCCTGTCAGGTCCGATAGGGTTGGCAGCGGAATCAAGAGGTAATCGTAATCAGACAAGATAGTCGGTCCAGCTGATACCCTTATCCAGTGCAGAAGCAGATGGGTCGAGGCGACAGGACCGGGAAATACAGTCTCGGAGCTACTTCGAGGGGGGATGGTTATTTTAGATGGGTCTTTCGTTTTTGGAATCAATCCGGGTTGCCTTTATTTTCGGATATTGCTAAAATCTCGCGCTCGTAATGGAAAATAACAACAAGCACGACGTTCTGGTTATCGGTTCTGGTCACAACGGGTTGATCGTGGCGAACTATCTGGCAAAGGCCGGACTCAAGGTGCTCATCCTTGAGCGGCGGTTGGAAGCAGGTGGGGGGCTCAGTACGGAGGAGATCACGGTTTCCGGTTTTCTTCACAATCTGCACTCCTACTTCCACGATACCGTCAATATCATGCCGGCGTTCAGGGATCTTCCCTTCGAGGAGTTCAACGCCCGCTATTATCGTCCTCCCGTCCAGATGGGGACCATTCTTCCCGATGGGCGTGCGCTGTTCATGTACGACGATCGGGAAAAGACGATCGAGAGTATCGCCGGCTTTTCCGAGAAGGACGCCAAGAAATGGCAGGAAATCTGCGATAACTACGAGGAGTTTATCGGGACCGTCATCATTCCGGCCCTTTACAGTCCCCCATCACCGCCGTCTGAGCAGATACTGGTGCTGGAAGGT